>QMOC01000358.1 GCA_003648085.1 Chloroflexota bacterium | reverse complement strand
GTGGGGTGGACGACGCCGGCGATCCAGATTTGCTCATCGAAGGGTGGAGCGCTAGGCCGGGCGTAGTCTGCTGCCCACGCATCTACGTCCGGGCCGAGGACGTACCGTTGGCCCGTCTCGCGGTCGGTGAAGACCGCCACCTCGTGTCCCTCCAGCGTCTCCAGAGCAATGTGTCCCAGGAAAGCCTGCACCCGCTCATTGGACCAGATCTGCTCGAAATCCTCGACCTCGATACTCAGTCCACCCGGCGTCCATTCTTGCCCGCCGGTGACGACCCGTCCGCGCACGCGCACGTGTAGATAATCCAACTGCGCGATGGCTTCCAACACCTCCGGTGGGCCGCTGAGCGGATAAGGCGGCTGATCCTCACCGGGTTCATCCAGATCCAGAAACGCTTCGACGCGCCGTGATTCTCCGTTGACGAAGACGGTGGCATACACCACGCCGGTGACTTCGACGCTCTGGCCGATCTCGAAGGCTTCGGGCGTGGGGATGCCGACGGGCGCTTCCATGCCGCCCGACGGGCCGGGCGGTATCTCCTCCGGCTCGACGACCACGATGACTTCGGAAGTGGCACCGACGGCGACCTCGTTTTCGGACATCGGTGGCACGGTGATGGACCACCAGTCCAGCCCCCCTCCGGCGGCGGGGAGTTCGTCGGCGCAGACCTCGATGCGCTGCCCGTCGTTCAGTTCGGCGGGCGGGTTGGGCAAACGGTAACGCTCTCCGTCGTCGGTCGCCAGCCAGGCCCCGTCCTCATCCAGCGTGAACGTGCCGACCAGGCAGTGGGGCTGGCGTTGGGGGATGGTCTCCCAGTCGGCTACCTCCACCTGCCAGCGATGTTCTCCCACCTGGGCGACGACCGTTCCCTTGATTTGCACGTCGTCAAAGCCCACGTCGGTCAGTTCGGCCAGGCGCGGGCCGGTCAGGTCGTATTGCGTACCACCTCGCGCCATCAGTTCAGCACGGACATCGCTCCCATCCTCGGCCACCAGCACGTGCACCCAGCCGGTGACGGTCACGGGCTGACCGATGGTCCAAGCGGGTGGGGGAGGAGTGTAGTGCTGCATCTCGAACCCGACCTCGGACGGGGATTGGACGGTGGTGTCCAGCCGGAAGGGGCTATCGGCCACCCGCCCGCCGCTCAGTTCGTCATAAGCCTCTTGAGCCGACTTGATGGGGTAGTTCCCGTCGCGCTCGAAGGCGAGAGGGTTGAAACTGGCGTAGGTCACCTCCCCGGCCGGGTTGACGGCGACCTGCATCCCGACCATGTTGCCGACCAGAGGGTGGCCGTCCAGTTCCGGCACGATCTGTACGGAGCGGATAGGGTTGTCCGGTCGAGGCGCGAAATGCTCCGGCTCCTGGACGCGATAGGAGGCCGGTAACAGGTCATGCTCACGCAGAAAGGCGATGGCCACCTCGGCGGCCCGGTCGAAGGGGAGCGGCGGGCCATCCACAGCAGCAGCGGCATCGTTGCCGTAGTCCACGCTGCCCAGCGGGCCAAACCGGCGGAAGGTGAGTTGTTGGCCATCGTCGCCCAGGACGAAGATCGTCTCCGGCTCGCAGGGGTCGCGGTAGACTTTGGGGGCGGGCAGGCCGAAGTCGCGTGCCCAGGCCAATGCCTCCTCCGGTGTGGTAGGGAGCGGCGCGGTGGTGGCGCGGTAGACGGGCATCTCGGCGGGCGCGTCGGGCAGGTCGGTCGCCAATGTCAGGTCGGTGCCGGCCAGCAATCCCTGTGGCATGGGTTGGGAGTCGGGACCGGCAGCGGAGACCAGGCGGGGCAACGGCGGCAGGTTGTGGTCGCCGCCGCCCAGGAACGTCGGAATGATCACCGCCAGGGCAACGATCAGCGCCGCAGCAGCGGCTATGGCAAATCCTTTTTTCATCTTCAGACCTCCTGTCCAGATTGGTTCGAACCGGACGTGGAGCGATGGGAGCCGTCGCGGCGGCGAGGGCCGACGGAGCCGGCGTTTCCGGCGCAGTTGGACGGAGAGGCGTTCCACGAACTCGGGCGCGGGCTCGATGGAGGATGCACTCAGGCGCAGAGCGTCGGCAATGGCGGCCTCTGGGGGCTTCTCCTCGCCTTCCCAGGAGTCAGACTCTATGCAGACGGCCAGTTGAGCGAGTTCCCTTTCGTCAGACTCTTTCTTCATCCAGACACCTCTTTCTCAGGTCGGCGATGGCACGGCTGAGCAGCATCTTGACGGCGCCCTCGCTGCGGCGCATCACGGCGGCGATCTCGCGCACTTTCAACCCGCCCCAGAAGCGCAGGGTGAGTGCCTCGCGCCGGTCGGGGCTGAGGTGGGGCCAGGCAAGCCGTATGCGGTCGAGTACGTCGTTGTGATCGGCCTCCCGCTCCGGATCGGGCGCGAATGGATCGGGCATCCCGACGGCGGCGTCCAGCGGCTCGCCGGGGCTCGCATACCGGCTGCGGTGGTGGTCGGCGCACTTGCGGCGCGCAATGCCGAACAGCCAGGCGGCGAACGAGCCCTGTCCGCGATAGCGCGACAGCCCTTCCATTGCCGCCAGGAACGTCTGCGCCGTCAGGTCCTCTGCGTCGGCCCGGTCGCCGGCGCGGGCGTAGCAGTAGCGGTAGACGGGAGTGACGTAGCGACGGTAGAGGGCGTCGAAGGCGTCGGGGTCGCTCTGCGCGGCCTCGATCAATGCGCCATCGTCCGGTTCAGATTGTGGGTTGTTCACACTCCCTCCGTCAGCGCTGATGGGGGTTCACTTTATACGTCGTTCGAGTGGGGAAAAGGTAACACCGGCGTCAGCGAGTCGAGGCCGTTTTCAGAAGTGCGCTTCCCAACTCTATAACCCGATGGGGGTCGGGGGGATGTTCCAGGAGCACAGCCACGGCGTAGCGGGGTGTGTCTGCCGGGAATATTCCCAGAAACCAGGCGTGTGGCGGTTGTCCCTCTCCGGCGACGGCAATTCCCCAGTGCGCGGCGACATCGCTCTCGTAGCGCTGCCAGGCCGCGAGTAGTGCGCTCGCGCGGGCGGGCGGGAGGACGGCGCGGGGCTCTCCAACACTTAGATGCTCCTGCCAGCCTCCCTTCGCATCCTCGACGCGGAGCACCAGACGAGGGGCAGGCGTCGTCCCATCGTTGGCCAGAGTGGCGGCCACCAGCGCCATTTGCAGCGGCGATACGGTCAGTTCCCCCTGGCCGACGGCCTCCGTCCGCAGGGCTCGCGTGGTCGAGAGCGTTTCTGCGTTCCAATCGGGCGCCTCGGCCGGGATCTCCAGCGTGGGTGGGGTGGTGAGCGCCCAGCGTTCCACTGCCTCCGTCAGTCCGACGGCCCCCAACCGCTCACCCAGGGTCGGGAAAGGGGCCGGGCAGGCGGCAGCGTAGGCGTCGGCCAGCGTCGTGCCGGTCGGTTGGTAGGCGCAGCCGATGCGGACGCCGTTCACGGTGAGGGTCGTTGTGATGCCGATGGCGGGGGCCGCAAGGTCGGCCAGGCCCTCGGTCAGCGCCTCGGCCAGGACGACGGTCTGAAGGGCGGTCCCCGGCTGGTAGAGGCCCTGTGTGGCGCGATTGACCAGCGGCGCGGAGGGGTCCTCACTCAGCGCCTCCCACTCCTCGTCAAGTCGCGCCGGGTCGAAGGAGGGGTTTGAGGCCAGGGCCAGGATCTCACCGCTGGTGGTGTCGAGCAGCACCACGGCCCCGGCGTGGCCCGCCAGCGCCCGCTGGGCCTGGGTTTGCAGCGCCACGTCGAGCGTCAATTGCACGTCGCGGCCGTGGGGCGGGCGGTGGAGCAGTTCATCCCACGCGG
>QMOC01000357.1 GCA_003648085.1 Chloroflexota bacterium | reverse complement strand
GCCATCGCAAGGATGCCAGGGCGCTTCGCAATGGCAAACGGATGCGAGGTCAAGGCCGCATCCAACGGCCAAGGCGGAGGGGGTATGTTAGCGAGGAGGGGGAGGCCATTATGACCTTGGCCGAGCTTTTCGATAACATCTGCTCCAAGCTCCTGCGGGCGGCTTTCGCAGCCATCCAACAGGCTCGCCAGCGATTACCCTTCCCCTTGCTGGGCCTTGACTCCGACAACGGCTCCGAGTTCATCAACGATCAACTCTATCGCTACTGCCTCCAAGAGAAGATCACCTTCACCCGTGGTCGAGCCGGCCGCAGGAATGACAATGCCCACGTCGAGCAGAAGAACTGGTCGGTTGTGCGCCAGACGGTAGGCTACTATCGCTATGATACCCCCGACCAACTCAGACTGCTCAACGCCCTCTACGTGAACCTCCGCTTCTATGGCAACTTCTTCATCCCAGTGATGAAGCTCAAAGAGAAGGTCCGGGTCGGCAGCCGGGTCAAGCGCGTTTAGCGTAACGATTGTGCAACCAGTGGTTGAACCGTTCATATCGGCGAGAAAACGCAACTTTTGAACAGGGGCAAGGCCAGTTGGATAGGCGCCGTGCCCCGGATGAGCAACTCCGTACCGGCGAAAGCGCTCGTATCGGTGAACCTAATATAGAGTACAAGAGTGAGGTATCCTCCTGTACAATACAGTGGCAATCCCACAGTTAAGGAGGTACCTCAATGTCCAGAACATTAACAAAGAAGCTGGCAAGTGTCAAGCCAGGCACCCTGTTCATCGGTGTGGACCTGGCCCTGGACCACAACGTAGCCGTGGTACTCACGGAGCGTGCACACCGACTGGCTCGGTTCGGGTTTCCCAACGACCGGGATGGATACGACTACTTCTATCGCCGTCTGGAGGCCCTCCGGGAGCGTCAGCAGGCGCCTGAGGTGTTGGTAGGGATGGAGCCCACCAACTACTTCTGGAAGCTGCTGGCTGCCGATCTGGAGCAGCAGCAGGTCCCTTACCGCTTGGTCAACCCCTACACGGTGAAGAAGCATCGCGAGGGAGACCAGTTGGACCGGTCGAAGGACGACAGCCGGGATGCCTTTACTATTGGCGACCTGCTGCGCACCGGCAAGTTCACCGAGACGCGGTTGCTGCGCGGTGGGTACGCCGAGCTGCGCCAGTACGTCGTCCTGTACGACCGCCTGCAGCGTGACATCCGGCGACAGAAGGCGCTCATTCACAACACGGCTGGGCAGGTGTTTCCGGAGTTGACCCGCGTGTTCAAGGACTTCACGGGGGTCACCGCGCTGGCCATGTTGCGGCACCACGCCGCTGCTGCTGTGGTCCGGCGAATGTCCCAGGAGGCGTTTATCACCGGTGTGCGGGCCGACCTCCAGGGGAAGCGGCTCCAGCTAGCCAGATTGCGCCGTGCCCACCGGCTGGCCACCCACTCCGTGGGCCTGAAGAGCGGTGTTCAGGCCCTGCAACTGGCTCTCCGCCTGTATATCGAGACGCTGGAAGGGCTGCAACGGCAACTGGAGGAAGTCAAAACCGCCCTGATCGATACCTTCCTGGCTCTGCCGGAATCCCGCTACCTGTTGTCGGTGCACGGACTGGGCCTCGTCACAGCAGCCATCATCTTGGCCGAGATCGGCGATCCGAACAACTACAGCAACGGACGTCAACTGATCAAGCTGGCCGGAACCCAGCCGGTCACGAACACAACAGGCCGCAAGACGCGCAGCAAGACACCGATGTCTCACAAGGGACGTTCACGGTTGCGCACGGCGTTGTTCTTTGCCGTGATGCGCCTGGTGCAAGTGGATGATGCTTTCGCGCAGGAGTACCTGCGGCTCCAGCAGCGGGAAAAGAACCCCCTCACCAAGATGCAGGCCCTGGGCGTCCTGATGAACAAGCTCTTGCGCATTCTATGGGCCTTGATGCGCCACCGGACCTTCTACAACCCCGGCTACCAGCACGCGGCCTGAGGCCAGGAACGGCTCTGACAACGTCACACGCTCATCATCTCGCCGGCACAATTGGGTCGTCCGGCAGCGGGGGGACGCCGTTTCTGAACCCTGAGGCGCACTGCGACCTCGTTGTTAAGCTTGGCGCCCCCCGCCGCCTGGTGCACATCGAGTGAAGTATGTTGAGGACTCCGGTACCTCGGATGCATTAGGTTGAGCCCAGGGATTCCGGCCTGGGGCACGTCCCCCGCTTGCCGGTGGGACACAATTGCCGGACGCGACGGAACCGTGCAGACTGCATACCTCTTTGCTCAGCTCTGTCCAAAATCGCACTTGAACAGGGTTCTGTTCAGAGCACCTTGTTAACGTACAGGTGGGCACTTGACCTGTTCTCTATAGTATGCTTAACAAACAGCCTCCGGGCTGCCAGATCACCCACGCCGAGGTGTTCGCGGCGATGCGCACCATCTGCTTGATGCCGGGCTGGGGGTGGTTGAACGGTGCCGGAGCGGTGAGGTTGGTTTCGTAGAGCCAGGCGGCGGCCCAGCGGACGAAGTTGGCGGCGAAGGCGGCAAAGAGTTCCTGGATCTCCAACCCGGCGGCGGAGCGCACCTTCAGGTGGTGCATCTGGAAGACATTCTTGCCTTCCTTGATGCCCGCCTCGATGGTCTGGCGGCCGTTGTAGAAGGCGAACCATCCCTCCAGGTCCGCTGTCACTTTTTCGTCTCCGTAATGGAGCAGGACACCGTACCGTTCTTTCTCGCCCGTCTGGAACCGCTCCAGGGCGACGTCCAGAGGGTAGGGGCAGTTGGCGATGGTCTGACCTTCCCAGGCGACCATCTCGGCGTTCTTCCCCACCCGGGTCCACTCGGTGTCGGCCGTGACCCGCCGGCGAAGGGCCCGCGCCGTCTGGTGGTTGGTCGCCTTGCCGTAGACCTCGTACCCCATCTCGATGAGCAGGGCGACGTTGGAACCACTCCCGAACCCTCCATCCAGGCGGAAGACGGCACGGATGGGCCAGGGATTGGTGCGGTTGTCCTCCTCGAACTGAGCCCGTCGTTGCTCCAGGCGTTCCAACTCGGCACGCAACGCTGCCACCTTCTGCCGACGGCCTTCGTGCCATCGCCGGGCTCGTTCCAACTCCTCCTGTCTCCGTCGAACCCTCCGCTCTCGCACGCCCAACTTCCCCCGCGCCTGGGCCAGCCGGCTGTGGGGCCGTTCCGGTCGCTTTCGCTCCCGATACCGTGCCTCCAGATCGGCAACTCTCTGAGCCCACTCCTGCCGCTCCTGCTCCGCCTGATCCAGCCGTTGCCGGGCCTGCTCCACCCGCTCCCGGGCACGGGCCATCTTTTCCTCTGCCTGCCGAAGTCGTTCCCGCTCTTGCTCGATGCGCCGAGTCAGCAGGTCCGTCCTCCGCCAGGGGCGTGCCCCCGTCTGCGCCTCCGCCGCCCGCACCATTGCTTCCGCCTGGGAGGAGGAGACGGTGTCCCCCGGATGTCGCTCCACCGAGAGCCACAACCGTCCATAGGTTGGACTGTGCAGGCTGACCATTGCCGCCTGGTATCCCAGTTGGACTCCATCCCCCATCCAGCCGAAGGCGACGTCGGGATAGGTCGTGCTGGTGTTGGAAACGGGGCGACCGGTGAGGTCCCCGTCATAGACCAGCACCCCTCGGTCTCGCAGGGCCAGCATGACCTCCTGCTCGATGAACGGCCGGCTGACGGTGTGAAGCGCCTCCCGGATGGCAGCGACCGTTCTCTCATCGCACGCCTTCAGCGTCCGACTGACGCCGCTGTAGTCCGCCCAGCCCGGCTGTCCCCAGGCCTG
>QMOC01000356.1 GCA_003648085.1 Chloroflexota bacterium | reverse complement strand
CACCAATAGCGTGCCGTCGCTGCCATCCAGCACCAACATCGCGCTATCGGGAATCTCCAGAATGTCCGGGCCAGCCCCCACGATGGCTGGCAGCCCCAGCCCACGGGCCAGGATGGCGGTGTGGGAGGTCGCGCCCCCCTCGGCGGTGCAGAAGCCCAGCACCAGCGACTTATCGAGCAACACCGTGTCGGAGGGGGTCAGGTCGCGGGCCAGGATGATGGAGGGGACGGTCAGATTGGCGGTGGGGGATTCGGCCACGCCGAGGAGGATGCGCAAGACGCGGGTAGCGACGTCGCGCACGTCGGCGGCGCGGGCGCTTAGGTATTCGTCGTCCAGCGCCTCCAGCATCTGTACGTACATCTCGGCGGCGTCGCTTAGCGC
Source organism: Chloroflexota bacterium (assembly GCA_003648085.1). GTDB lineage: Bacteria > Chloroflexota > Anaerolineae > B4-G1 > B4-G1 > B30-G15. The sequence goes on along the minus strand of QMOC01000356.1, from coordinate 3,414 downwards.
CGCCTCGGCGTTGATGCATTGTTCCTCGATGGCTGTCCGCACCGCCTCCAGCAGTTCGGGGTCCTCGAGCATCAGCGCGTGGGCCTGGAAGATGGCGGCTTGCTCGGCCCCGGACTCGGCCTCTGCCTTGGCGTACACGTCGGCCAGTTGCTCGCGGGCCGTCTCCAGCGCGGCCTGGAAGCGTGCCCACTCGGCGGCCGGATCCTCCACCGTGCAGCGCTCAAAAGAAAGGTCGGCCCGTCGGAAATGAAAGGCCGGCCCGATGGCTACTCCTCGTGAGGCGGCGATGCCGCGTATTGTCCTCATTCCTCCTCCCCAAAATTGCTTTCGATCAAAGCCTCCAACGCGGCCAGGGCCTGGTCGGCGTCGTCTCCCTCGGCGCGGATGGTGATCACCGCCCCCTGATTGGCCCCCAGCGTCAGCACGCCCAGGATGCTTTTCGCGTTCGCCTCCCGCTCATCGTGCCTGACCTTGATGTCGCATTTGAACTGCTTGGCGGTCTGGACGAACAACGCAGCAGGCCTGGCATGCAGGCCCACTTTGTGGTGGACGGTCAGTGTGATCTCTGGCATCGGTGTGCTCCTACCACAAGAGTAATGTCGGCGTCTCCAGCGCCTCCCGCAGATCGGTCAAGAAGCGGGCTGCCATTGCCCCATCTACGACGCGGTGATCGGCAGATAGGGTCATCCGCATCACCGGGCGCACGACGACCTGGCCCTCTTCGTCAACGACCGGTTCCAGTTGGGTGGCTCCCACCGCCAGGATGGCCGCCTGCGGCGGATTGATGATGGCGGTGAACTGCTCAATGCCGAATGGTCCCAGGTTGGATACAGTGAAGGTGCCTCCGGTGACGTCGGCCGGCGTCAGTCGCCCCTCGCGGGCGCGGGTCACCAGGTCATTCATCTCGGCGGCGATCTCCGCCACGCTCTTGCGGTCCGCCTGGTGCACCACCGGCACGATCAGCCCCTCTTCCAGCGCCACCGCGACGCCGACGTTGATTTCGGGCAGCAGGTGAATCTCCTCGTCGCGCAGAGTGCTGTTCAGCCAGGGATGCCGCTTGAGCGCCCAGGCCACCGCCTTGACGATGAGCGCCGTGGCCGAGACGTGGGGCTGCCCGGTGGCCTCAGCCCGGGCATTGAGTCGCGCCCGCGCTTTCTTGAACCCGCTCATGTCCACCCGCACAGTGAAGGTGATGTGAGGGGCCGTCCGATAACTGGTGGTCATCCGCTCGGCGATGGTGCGCCGCATCCCTTGCAGCGGCACCACTTCAGCGGCTGGTGCAGGGGCGACCGCCGGAGCCCGCGTGAAAGCCAGCACGTCGGCGGCCTGGATCCGACCCTGTGGCCCGCTCCCTGGCACAGCCAAGAGATCCACCCCGCGCTCTCTAGCGATGCGCCGGGCAGCGGGAGTGGCGCGCACCTTTTCGGGCGGTGGTTCGACGGCAGGGCGAGAGGGAGCTGCCAACACGGCCTCCACGTCCGCCTTCGTGATCCGCCCCCCCGGCCCAGTGCCGACGACAGCGCTCAGATCAACGCCGCGGGCCGTCGCCAGCCGCTGCGCGACGGGTGTCGCCGCCAGAGGGGGAATAGGAGGCGGCGGAGGCGATGGGACCTCGGCCTCCCGCGGCAGTTCCTCACCTGGTTGGAGAATGTAGGCGATGACCTCCGTGACCGGCACCACCTGCTGCGGCCCGACCCGCACGCCCGCCAAGATGCCCGAGGCGGGCGAGTCGATCTCGAGCGTGACCTTGTCGGTCTCTACCATCAACAGCGGCTCCCCCTTCTCGACGTGCTCGCCCTCCTGCTTGAGCCACTCGACGACGGTCGCTGTCTCCTGGGACATCTCCAGTTTGGGCATGATGACCGGTACGGCCATTCTACACCCTCCCCTGCGCCAACTGCCGGGCCGCTTCGACGATGTTCTCAACCTGCGGCACGGTGTGGTACTCCAACGTGCGGTTATAAGGGATGGGCATATCCCGCCCCGCCAGTCGGACGATGGGTGCATCCAGGTAGTCGAACGCCTCGCTCCCGGCGATGAGCGCCGCCAGTTCCCCCCCGTAGCCACCGGTCTTGCACGCCTCGTGCACGATCAGCACCCGCCCGGTCTTCATCACCGAGCGGATGATCGTCTCCTCGTCCAGCGGCTTGAGCGTGCGCGGGTCCACTACCTCCACCTCGATGCCCTCCTGAGCCAGTTGCTCCGCCGCCTCCAGCGAGCGCTTGACCATAATCGAGGTGGCGACGATGGTCAGGTCCCGACCCTCCCGCTTCACCTCGGCGGTGCTCAACGGGATGGTGTACGGCTCCTCCGGCACCGGCCCTTTGACCTTGTAGAGCAACTTGTGCTCGATGAAGATGACCGGGTTGTCGTCGCGGATGGAGGCGATGAGCAACCCCTTGGCATCGTAGGGGGTGCTGGGCATCACCACCTTCAGGCCGGGGACATGGACGAACCAGTTCTCCAGGCTCTGGGAGTGCTGGGCTGCCGCGCCGGTACCCGACCCGGCCGGGGTGCGCAGGACGAAGGGCACCTTCGCCTTGCCGCCGAACATAAAGCGGATCTTGGCCGCCTGGTTGACCAACTGTTCCATAGCCAGCGTGGTGAAATCCATAAACATGATCTCGCCCACGGGCCGCATCCCCGTCAGCGCCGCGCCGGTGATCGCGCCGGCGATGCCCAGTTCGCTGATGGGGGTGTCAATCACCCGCTCCTCGCCAAACTCCTCCACCAGCCCCAGCGTCACACCGAAAGCGCCGCCGTAGACGCCCACGTCCTCACCGATGATGAAGACCCGCTCGTCGCGCTGCATCTCCTGGCGCAGCGCCTCCCGGATCGCCTCCGCGTAACTGAGTTCTCTCATCTAGGCGTACACCCCCTCCTCGATAGTCGAGAGGTCCGGCTCCGGGCTGGCCTCGGCGAACTCCACAGCCGCGTCAATCGCGGCGTAGGCCTCCCGCTCGATCCGGTCGGCCTCCTCCTCGGTCAGCACCCCCTCCTCGATCAGGTGGGCACGGAAGCGCTTAATAGGACATTTTTGCTTCCAGGCCTCGATCTCCTCGCGAGTGCGATACCGGTTGGCGTCGCTCTTGGAGTGACCCCGCCAGCGGTAGGTTATGTTCTCGACGAGCGTTGGCCCCTCCCCCTCCCGCGCTCGCTTCGCAGCCTGGCTCACCGCTTCGTGCACCGCCAGCAAATCGTTGCCGTCCACCGTCACGCCCGGCATACCGTAGGCGGCGGCCCGGTCGGAGATACGCTCGATGGCGAAGGCCTTCTTCACTGAGAAGGACATCGCATATTGGTTATTCTCGCACACGAACACGACCGGGAGTTTCCAGATGGCGGCCATATTCAGCGACTCGTGGAACGGACCGAGGTTGGCCGCGCCGTCGCCGAAGAAGCAGAGGATGATCT
>QMOC01000355.1 GCA_003648085.1 Chloroflexota bacterium | reverse complement strand
GTTGTAACACTCTTGTTCGTCCAACAAGTCGGTGAGCGGAAATCTCATCATAGTGCTTTACTCCTGTGATGTGTTGCTGTAATGATACCACACTCCGCTTCACCTAAAAACCAACATGAGCGGCTACATTAGACCTGTTGCACAATAGGAGCCAGCCCCCAGGTGTAGGAACATATAGCCATACGCCTACTACATATTGGGGTGTAAAGAGACTATCATCTTATTATGCAAAAATTCTGTTATCCCCCAAAACGCGGGGGTAGGCAAGGGCAATGCCCTTGCCTACCCCTAGGGCCTTGCTCTTGCCTACCCTACCCCACCCTCAGGCCAGCCTGGGTAATGTCCCCTTCGGTGGCCCTGGGTGCGGCTCCTCGCGCAGGATGTCCCTCACCGCCGCGAGCAGGTCTCTATCCCTGCCTCGCTCCTCGGCTTCGGAGACCTTCTCCGGGGGGAGGCGGGCGGCGAGTTTATCGAGGAGGGAGCGGGCCTGTTCGCGGGTCACCGCCTCGGTGGCCTGATGGCGGAGCGGGAGCAGCAGTATCTCCAAGGCCCGCTCATCCTTACCCTGGTCCGCAAATAGGCTGGCGAGTTCGACCAGTGTGTCCAGCATCATAGGGTGGGAGCGGATCTCCATCCCTACCTCCAGCGCCTCAAGGAGGGTTTCTCTCGCCTTCCGAAACCTCCCCTGCTCCCGGTACACTCCTCCCAGAGAGTTGAGGGCGATCACCATCCCCAGGCGGTCGCCCATCTCGCGCCGCAGGGCCAGGCTCTCCTCAAGGACACGCACGGCCTCCTCGTACTCACCGAGGCGCCAGGCCATCTCACCGATGTTACCCAAAGCCAGCGCCTCCCCCCATCGCTCGCCCACCATCCGGAAGAGTTCCAGACTCTCCCGGTAGAACTTGCGGGCGGCTGCGTAATCCTCCCTGCATCGGGCGATGATGCCCAGATTCTGGACGGCGCGGGCCATTATCCGCCCGTCCTCCAGCCGTCGTCCTACGTCCAGTCCCTCCCTCGTGTATCGCTCCGCCGCCGCATAATCACCCAGAATCCGCTCCGTAATCCCCAGATTATTCAGCACATAGGCCAATCTTACCAAACCGCGCTTCCCTAAACGGCGATATAGTTCTATACTCTGTACGAAGAACCGTCTCCCTTCCTCGTATTCACCCTGCATGTCGTTCAGTATCCCCAGCCAGTTCAACGCCGCAGCCGCCACGTATTCCTCCCCCAGACGTTCGGCCAGGGAGTGGCTGGCGATGATGGCTTCCTCCGCCTCCTGATAGAGGCCCAGGTGGTAGGAGAAGGTTCCCTTCCACAAGAGCAGGTTGGCGCGTAATCTATCATCGGCGCGTGAGAGATAGCCGGTCTCGGCTTTCATATCCTGAATCATCCGAAGGGCTCCCTCACAGATCTCTTTTCCCTCCTGAAACCACCCCTGGAGTTGGTAGAACAAAGCCAGAGTTGTCAGGGCCTGCTGGAGCAAGTCGTTTCTCCGTCGGATCACGGCCCAATCCCAGGCGGCGCGGATGTTCTCGCTTTCGATCTCTATCCTCTCAATGGCTTCCTGTTCTTTCCCCAACCCCGTTTCCAAGTTCATCTCTCCGAGCATCAGCGCGTAATAAGCGCTGTGCCGATCACGGGTTATCGCTTCATCTTGGGGGAAGGCCCTCAACTTCTCGGCGGCGTACTGCCGCAGCACTTCCAGCATCTCGTAGCGACCGGAGGGGGTGTGGCGGATAAGCGATTTAGCCACCAATACTCTCAATGCCTTCGGGGAGGCCTCGCAGATTTCCCCGGCCGCCCGCTTATCAAACCCGCCTCGGAAGACGGAGAGACGGCGGAATACTTTCCTCTCTTCCTCCCCCAGCAAACTCCATGAATGGTCGAAGGTGGCCTGGAGGCTCCGATGACGCTCCGCCATATCCCGCGTCGCCGACCGGAGGGAAATCAGGGAGCGGGACATATCTTCCAGGATTTCATTACAAGTGTGGTCCTGCATCTCCGCCGTCAGCAGATCTATCCCCAGGGGGAGCCCCTCCACCAGACGACACATCCTCAGCACCGCCTCCTTCTCGCGGGCGAAGGAGAAATCGGGGCGGACACGGCGGGCCAGTTCGATGAAGAGTCGGACGCTGTCGAAATCCTCCGGCCTGGCCTCATCAACGCCGGGTACTTCCATCCCGCCAACCTCGAAGACCTCTTCCCAACGGAGGCGCAGCCTCTCCCGCGAGGTCACCAATATCTTCACCTCCGGCGCGGCGGAGAGCACTTCCACCACCCATTCGGCTCCGCCTATAAGATGCTCGAAGTTATCGAGCACCAGGAGGAGCTCCTTGTCGCGCAGATAGTTGATCAATTTCCCGTTGAGGCGGCCATCTCCGTAGGAGGCGAAGCCCAGGGCACGGGCGACGGCGGTGGGGATAAGGGAAGGGGATGAGAGGTCGGCCAGGGGGACGAAATAGACGCCGTGGAGGAAGCGGTGATGGATAAGTTTGGAAGCGCGGAGGGCTAGGCGGGTCTTACCGACGCCACCCGGCCCCCATAGGGTCAACAGGCAGCAATCGGGCCGCATCAGCCTCCGGATGATGCTCTTCACTTCCTCCTCCCGCCCTACGAAAGGGGTGGGTTGTGGTGGGAGGACGGGTGGGGTGAGGGAGCGGGCGGCGCGGATGCGTTCGTACAGGGCCGTGGTCTCCGCCGCCGGTTTCACCCCTAAGTCCCGCTCCAAAATGCGGCAGCAGGTGGTGTATTGAGCGAGGGCGGCGTTGTGCCGCCCCGTGTGGGCCAGGAGCCACATCTTCAGCCGGTGCCCCTCCTCGCACCAGGGCTCCAGTTCCAGCAGCCGCTCAACGTGAAAAATGGCGCGGTTAAAATCCCCCTGGGCGGTGTAGTGGTCGGCTAAACGATGCAGGGAATCAACCGCCAGCGAGTGATAACGGGAATCGAGAACCCGAATCCACTCCTCGAACTCCGGCGCTCCCCGAAGTTTGAGGCCCTCCATGAAGTGGCCTCGGTAGAGCGCCACGGCCCTTTCCAGGGCGGCGATGTCGTCGTGGCGTCGAGTTAAGTTCTCGAACTCCTCCACATCGAGCCGGTAGGGAGCCTTCCGGTTGAAGGCGACGGAGGTACGGGTGATGATGAGATGGGTGGGTAGAAGTCGGCGGAGATTGGCGAGGACGCGGCGGAGATTGACCTGGGCCGCTCGTTCCGATTTATCCCCCCACAGGAGCCCGGCCAGCACTGGGCGAGGATAGGGACCCTCGTTCACGGCCAGATAGCAGAACAGGGCCAGGGCTTTGGAGGAGACAAAACCTGTGATCTCATCCCTCCCTTCCCGTTCAACGTGCACCATGCCCAGTAATCGAATACGTATCCCCCTCATGCCCCATCCCCGGCAGGGTCTGCGAACGTACCGGTCAAACCGTCGGAGTCCCGGTGATTACCCGTATCTTACCGCCGAGGCGCAGAGAACGCAGAGACCGGAAAGAACAGACCTCAAACTCCGCGTCTCTGCGTTATAACCACCAAGTCGGAGCCCAATTCACGAAAAATTCACGATGGTGGTGTATATTATAACGAAAAGGGGCTAACCTACAACCCTGATTATGCGGAGGTGCACGATGAAATCGAAGCGTTCGATAGCGGTTCCTATGCTTATCTCCCTGCTTCTGGGTGTGGGCTTATTGTCGGTCTTCCTGTGGCTATCATCATCCACCGTCACTGCCGCTCCGCAGGCCACCACCCGCTATGTCGCCACTACCGGTAATGATACCGGCAACGACTGCACCGCTTCCAATAACCCATGTAAGACGATACAACGCGCTGTTGATGTGG
>QMOC01000354.1 GCA_003648085.1 Chloroflexota bacterium | reverse complement strand
GTTCAGCGTTGATAGCGTGCAGCCGGGCCAACAGTGCGCCCCCGGCGGGGGGCGGTGGTTGAGGGATGAGTGGCATAGTCACCTCCATTTTGTAGGTGCGACGCACCTAAAGTGGGTCGCACGTGACGTTGGTTCTCTAAATCCCCAGTGCCGCTCGCTTCTCCTCAATGTGGTCAATCATCAGTTTCGCGGCCTTGAAAGGATCGGGTTCGACGGCGAAGACAGCGCCGATGACGTCGTTCGCGCCCTGGGTGAGCAACTCGGTCACGACCGGGCTGCCCAGCACCGGGGGCACAGTACCCAGCACGGTAAAGACGCCGGAGGAGATGACGTAGGTACCGATGCTGACCGCCTTCTCGCTCATCCACTCCGGGGCTGCGCCGGCCGCCGGCAGGTCGCTGATGTCCACGCCCAGCGCATTGGCGATGGCTGCGCAGGCCACCAGGATGCGGCTGATGTCCACGCAGGAGCCCATGTGCAGCACCGGCGGGATGCCCAGCGCCTGGCAGACGCCCTTGAGCCCCTCGCCCGCTTGCTCCGCCGCCTCAGGCAGCATCAAGCCCGCCTTGGCTGCGGCAATGGCGTTGCAGCCCGTCGTTACTATCAACACATCGTTCTTGATCAGTTCCTCGAGCAGCCTGACGTGACCATAGTCATGCTGGATCTTGGGATTGTTGCAGCCGACCACCGCGCCGATGCCTCTGATCGCGCCGCTCTTGATGGCCTCCAGCAGCGGGTCGAGCGTACCACCCAGCGCGGCCACGATGGCCTCCACGCTGAAGCCGACCATACACTCGGTCTTCTCGTCGGGGATGTGCACCTGGCCAGGCTTGCGGAAACGATAGTTCTCCACGGCGGTGCGCACGATCTCTTTGGCGATGTCGTAGGCGTGCTCCTCGTGGAACTCGATGTGGGTCGCGCCGGGGAACTTGGCTTTGGGAGACGTGGAGATAAGTTTTGTGTGGAAGCAACCACTCAGCGCGCCCAGCGCGGGCATGATGCACTGCACATCCACGATGATCGCCTCGACCGCGCCGGTGATGACGGCCAACTCCTGCTGCAGGAAGTTGCCGGCGATGGGGATGCCGTGACGCATAAGCACCTCGTTGCCGGTGCAGCACATACCGACCACGTTGATCCCCTTGGCCCCGTACCTCTCGGCCAGAGCGATCATTTCGGGGTCCTGCGCGGCGGCGACGATCATCTCCGAAAGGGTCGGCTCGTGGCCGTGCATGACGATGTTTACCTCATCGGCCTTGAGCACGCCTAGGTTGGCCCGTGAGCGGATGGGAGTGGGTGTGCCGAAGAGCACGTCGGAGAGTTCGGTGGCGATCATCGAGCCGCCCCAGCCATCGGAGATGGAGGCCCTGATCCCTTGCAGAATCAGGTTGACAGGGTCGTTGTCCACGCCGATGTGGGTGCGGTGCATGATCTCAACGATCTCGCGGTCAATGCCGCGCGGGTCAACGCCCAGTTTCTGCCACAGAGCGACGCGCTTCTCCGGTGCGCGGCGGGTGAACTGGATGGGACCTTCCTGCTTGCCGAACTCGGCGTAGACGGCGCGGGCCAAGTCCAAGGCGATCTCCTCTTTGCTTCGCCCCTCCGTCTCGATGCCGTACTCGGCGGCCAGGGCTTTGAGTTTGGCCTCATCCTTGATCTCGTAACCGCCGCCCTTGCCCTCGGCGGTCAAGAGCAGCGTATGAGCGATGTCCCGCCCGTGGTCCGAGTGGGCGGCTGCGCCACCGGCGATCATGCGGATCAGGTTGCGGGCGACGATGATGTCGGCCGTAGCCCCGCAGACGCCCACCTTGGGCCCTTCCTCCTCAAAAGGACTGATGCGGCAGGGACCCATGTTGCAGTTGCGGCAGCAGATGCCCAGTTCGCCAAAGCCGCATTGAGGCAACATTGCTTCCAGGCGATCCCAGGCGGTCTCGAAGCCCAGTTCTTCAGCCCGGGCTAGCATCTCGAGTGCAGCAGGATCAATGCTCCTGCTCATAATCTTTTCACTGTACGTTTCTTCAGTCATGGGAAATCACCTCCTAAAGTGGGACAGACTTTCTAGTCTGCCACGCTGACAGGCTGGAAAGCCTGTCTTACACTATGGATTGCTTGCCAGTTGTTGCTGGCTTTCCAGCGCTTCCAGGAATTGCCGGGCCGTGACCTGGGTGGCCTGCTGGATGACCTCGCGGGGATAGCGCAGGCTGAGCGCCTTGGTGGGACAGGCCTCCACGCAGGCCGGGCCTTCAGGCCGGTCCACGCACAGGTCGCATTTGAAAGCGGCCCTTTTGTCTCGACCGGCCACTGTGGCGGTGGCCATGTGGATAGCGCCGAAGGGACAGACCATCATGCACAGTCGGCAGGCGATGCACAGCCGCTGATCCACCGCCGTGTAGGTCTCGGTGCGGTAGGTGGCCCCGGTGGGACAGACCTTCACGCACGGAGCATCCTCGCACTGGCGGCATTGGGTGGATATTTTGACGCTATCCACCTGGATCACGTGGTTGCGGGGCTGCAACCGCTCGCCGGCCAAGACAGCGCCGATGACGGTGCCGGCTTCGGTGTGCGCCGCGGCACAGGCCAGTTCGCAGGTATGACAGCCCAGGCAACGCTCAGGGTTGACCAGGATGAACGGACCTTCTACGGGCATACTTTTCACCTCCTATGTGAATCATCAGGGCCTCAAAAAGACAGGGGACGGCCAAATGTAAAGCGTGAAACGTAAAGAGTGGAACGTGAAGAGTGGGGGGCAGCAAAGAACAATCAGATGCGCATCCACGGCCAGGGGTGCCGGGATGCCATCCGCATTCGAGGAACGTCCAGCAGGTTGACAGGCTTTCATTGCCTTCCAGAGGGCTTCACCCCTCGGTCAGACTTGGCAGGTCACACTATTATCTTGCGTCGCCGGAGTACATTCTCGACAGGTTCTTGATCAGAATAACACACATATCTCCAACACACAACACCCGTTTGGAGAGTATTTATCCCCCCCGAACGGGTGAAGACGGCACATAGGTGGTGACGACTTTAGTCGTTCCAAGCGACTGAAGTCGCTACTACCTCCCACAGATTTCACAACAACCCCCACTTCATCGCCCGCATCACAGCCTCGATGCGATTGTGGGCGTCCAGTTTCTGGTAGAGGCCCTGGATGTAGGTTTTGACGGTGTTCTCACTCAGGCACAGGCGCTCTCCAATCTCGCGGTTGGTGAGTCCTTCGGCGATCAGACGAAGGATTTCAATCTCGCGCAGCGTGAAGTGGTCGGAAGTATCTGCCTCTGGCCCCTCCCGCAGCCAATGGATCATCATGCGAGCGGCACGGGGGTCCACCGGCGACTCTCCCCGCACCAACTCGCGGATGCTCCGCCGCAGATCAGTGCTGGCAACGTCCTTCAACACGTATCCCTTCGCCCCGGCGTGGATGCATTCCCGCACGACGCTTCCGTCGAGGTAGCCGGTCAGGATCAGCACCTGTGTCTGTGGCGCTTCGCGCTGAATGTGGTAGCAGAGTTCGATGCCGCTGATTTTGGGGAGGCGCACGTCCACTAGTGCTACGTCCGGGTGGGTCTCCCGAATAACACGCAGCGCCTCCTTGCCGTCCGCAGCCTCCCCGACGACCTGGAACTCAGGGGCGCTCTGCAGAATGGCCGAGATACCCCGGCGCACGATTTCGTGATCGTCAACAACCACTATGCGGATCATTCGCCCCGCCTTAGCCTCGCGGCAGCGGCAGTTGGGCCTTGAGCACCAATCCTCCCTCTTCCCCGTTAATCAGGCTCAGCTTCCCACCGGCCCGCTCTACCATCGTGTGCAAGGTGAGGATGCCGGCGTGATAACCGTCGCCCCGCATC
>QMOC01000353.1 GCA_003648085.1 Chloroflexota bacterium | reverse complement strand
TTGATGTTGTCTACCACGGAGTGGATCCGGCCTTCCATCCACTGCCGGCTGATGAGGTAGCAGCCTTCCGCCAGCGCCAGGGGTTGCCGGAGAGATTCATACTCTTCGTAGGCACGCTGGAGCCACGTAAGAATCTGGTACGGTTAGTGGAGGCTTTCGCCCGCATCCGCGATGGCCGTGTCGGGCTGGTGCTGGCCGGCGGAAAAGGCTGGCTCTACGATGAACTGTTCGCCAGAGTGGAGGCATTGGGCCTGAGCAGGGAGGTTATCTTCCCCGGCTACGTGATGAACGACGAACTACCCCTGTGGTACAACGCTGCGACCGTCCTGGCCTATCCCTCGGTGTACGAAGGGTTTGGCTTGCCGGTGCTGGAAGCACAGGCGTGCAGCACGCCGGTACTGACCTCGAACGTCTCCTCGCTGCCCGAGGCAGCCGGTGATGCGGCCTTGATGGTAGACCCTTATGACGTGGAAGCACTGGCGGCAGGGTTAAACCGCCTGTTGACGGATATATCCCTACGGCACGAGTTGCGCTCGGCTGGCCTGGCCCATGCTAAAAAGTTCACCTGGTCGCACACGGCGCAGGAGACGGCGCAGGTGTACCGCCGTGCCCTGGCCAAAGGAGGTGAAATGTGAGAGCGCGTCGCTATGCCCCCTGGTGGGTCGTCCTCTCTGACATCCTGCTGATCAATGCCAGCATGTTACTGGCCTACTGGGTGCGTTATGAACTCCAGTGGTTCCGTGACATCAGTTACTATCATCCTGTATCGGTCTACGCCCGCTTCGGTCTCCTGTTCACCGTGCTGATGCTGTTGGCGTTCCAGGTGGACCGGGTTTACCAGCAGTGGCGCGGATGTTCGTGGCTCGATCAGGTCTACCGCATCATCAACGCCACGGCTAAATCCGTGGTGGTGATGCTGGCCATCACCTTTGCCCTCCAGCCCCTTCAGTACTCGCGCCTGTTGCTCGGCGAGGCAGGTATCATCGCCATCATCTTGCTGGCCCTGTCGCGGGCGGTACAGAATGGGGTCGAGGGCTGGCTGCGAGCCCGTGGCATCGGGGTGGATCGCGTCATCATTGTGGGGGCTGGCGAGGTGGGACGCACGGTGATGCGCACCATCGTGGCGCGGCCTGAGTTGGGCTATCAAATCGTCGGCTTTGTAGATGACAACCCGGACAAAGGTTCGACCGACATCGGACGCTTCAAGGCTCTAGGGCCGCTGCGCAATCTATCACGGCTGATTGAGGAAGAAGTAGTAGATGAGGTCATTATCACGCTGCCGTGGATGTACCACCGCAAGATTATGTCCATCGTGCGCGAATGTGAGCGGCGGCAGGTAAGCGCCCGCATCGTACCGGACCTCTTTCAGTTGAGCCTCAGCCACGTGGATGTGGATGATTTAGGCGGGGTGCCGCTCATCGGCGTGCGGGAGGTGGGCTTTGGGCGGGGGGCGCTGCTGATCAAGCGCGGGATGGATGTTGTGGGGGCAGTGATAGGGCTGACACTGGGGGCTCCACTTCTGGCGCTGATCGCGCTGGCCATCCGGCTCGACTCACCTGGTCCCATCGTCTTCCGCCAAACCCGGGTAGGCAGGGAGGGAAGGCACTTTGAGATGTACAAGTTCCGTTCGATGCGTGAGGGAGCCGAGGAGGAATTGGAGCGGCTGCGCGAACTGAGCGAGTCCGATGGCCCCATATTCAAGATGCGCGATGACCCGCGTATGACGCGGGTGGGACGTTTCCTGCGGCGCACCAGCCTCGATGAACTGCCACAACTATGGAACGTGCTGCGCGGCGAAATGAGCCTGGTAGGGCCACGTCCGCCCCTCCCGGTCGAGGTCAGCCGTTACATGGAGTGGCACAAGCGGCGGTTGGAGGTGCGCCCGGGGATGACCGGACTGTGGCAGGTCAGCGGACGCAGCCTGCTCAGTTTCGACGACATGGTATTGCTCGACATTTACTACATTGAAAACTGGTCACTGTGGCTCGATTTCAAAATCCTGCTGCGCACTGTCCCCAAGGTGCTGTTTGGGAAGGGTGCCTATTAGGGGATTGGGGATTGGGGATTGGAGATTGGAGAGTTGGAGATTGAAGATACAGGAGGTTGCCTTGAAGGAGAAACCAATTGTCTATGTCACCCGCCGCATCCCGGAGGCTGGTCTGCGGATGGTGCGGGAAGTCTGCGATGTGCGTCTCTGGGAAGGAGAACTCCCGCCGCCTAAGGAGGTCATCCTGCGGGAGGTGGCGGATTGCGAGGGGCTCCTCTGCCTGCTGAGCGATCCGATTGACGCGGAGGTCATTGGCGCTGCACCGCGCCTGCGCGTCATCAGCCAGTACGCGGTGGGAGTGGATAACATTGACCTGGGAGCCGCCACAGCGCGAGGCATCCCCGTTGGGCATACGCCCGGCGTGCTCACCGACGCCACGGCCGATCTGACCTTCGCGCTGCTGCTGGCCGCCGCCCGGCGTATCTCCGAGGGCATTGAGAAGGTCAAGGCAGGACGGTGGCGCACCTGGGAGCCGTTGGGGCTCCTGGGGGCCGACGTCTGGGGGGCGACGCTGGGCGTCGTCGGCCTGGGCCGCATCGGAGCGGCGGTCGCCCGACGGGGACGGGGTTTCCAGATGCACGTTCTGTACCACGACAGCATCCGCAAGCCCGACCTGGAGGCGGAACTGGGCCTGGAGTATGCGGAGTTGGACGACCTGCTGGCCCAGGCCGACTTTGTGAGCCTGCACACACCTCTCACTCCTGAGACCCATCACCTCATCGGCGAGGAGGCACTGCGGCGGATGAAGCCGACGGCCATCTTGGTCAATACTGCCCGTGGTCCGGTGGTGGACATTGAAGCACTCGTGCAGGCGTTGCGGGAGGGATGGATAGCGGCGGCGGCGCTGGACGTGACCGACCCGGAGCCGCTTCCACCCGACCACCCGCTGCTGGAATTGCCCAACTGCGTCGTCGTCCCCCACATCGGCAGCGCCACCGTCACGGCCCGGGAGCGCATGGCGGTGATGGCCGCCGAGAACCTGCTGGCCGGCTGCGGGGGGAACGGCTGCCGTACTGCGTCAACCCGGAAATCTACGATACGGAACACGCAACACGGAACACGTGAGACGGAAGTACAGGAGCCATTGCAATGAGCCGCATCATCTCCACCGACGGGCCGGGCAAGGTCCGCAACCAACATCGCCGCACCGTCGCCGAGGTACTGCGGCATTTGAGCCAGAAGCCACGACTGGACGACGAGGCCAAAGACCTGGCTGCTCTCATCGTCTTCTGCCTGCACGGCATAGCCGATACTGTTGACCAGACCATCGAGGTATGGGAGAAGCGTGACTACTGGATGAAGGCTGAGCGCTTTCGCGAGGAGTGGCGCTGGCTGGAACCCCTCACCGATGAATTGAGCGCCGTCATCCACGAAGGCCGTTGGGGTCAACTGCCACCCGTTCTCGCGCGGTTGACGCCTCACTTTGCCGATGTCAGGATCAAGCAGATGACCCGCAAACCGACCGTGTGGCAGGGCGCTTACGAGAAATTCATGCGGGAGGACTGAGAGCGTGAGACGTGAAACGCGATGCGTGAAATAGCCCCGGCGGCTTATTGCCTGCCGGGGCTGCTGATCCGCTCCTGCCCTGCAACCCGCGTTCTCCTACAGCCGCTCCTCCACCCCGACCGGCATCATCACCAGCCCACTGATGACCTTGGGGTAGAAGTCGGTGGACTTCTGGGGCATCTTCTCGCCAGCGGCGGTGCAGGCCCGCACCTGCTCCATCCGCGTCGGGTTCATCACCAGCAGGAACTCCGCCTCGCCTCGGTCCACCGCGTCGTACCCCATCTGCGGGTCGCGCAGGTATTC
>QMOC01000352.1 GCA_003648085.1 Chloroflexota bacterium | reverse complement strand
TATTTCTCCTACGTCAGTGATTTGTATCCTGTCCTCGCTCGCCATTGCCACTCAGTCACTCACACAGCGCGAGTTGCGCATAGGACAGGGCAGGCTGTTTGCCCACCCAGGCCGTCACCCGCTCCGGCGGGATGTCCAACATCTCGGCCCAGGCCGCGCCCGACCTGGCCAGCCAACGGCGAGCCGGAGCCGCCAGGTCGGGGTCGTCGGTCTGGGCATCCCGCGCAGCGCGAACGAGGATAGCGGCGACAAGTCGGCGATAGGCCAATGTCTCACTCATTCTCGATTAGCGCAAGTCCTTCGGCGATCTCCTTGCGCAGCGTGGCGATTCGTTCCCGCGCAACGCGCCGGCGGTCGTCCGCAGCCCACTCCTCGCCCTGCGCCTGCTTTAGCGCAGACTTTGCGTCTCGCAATGCACGCTCTGCGTCCTTGACGGCTTGCCGCGCCGCCGCAGCCGCCGCGTTCTTTTCGTGGAAAGCGGCCTCGAGTCCAACCAACTCCGCCTCCAGGTGATCAAGTTCAGTCTGCTTACTGCTAATCGCTTTTCTGCGTGCCTCGTCGAGTTTCGCTTTCTGCTCGTCGAGCACCTGGTGCACCTGAGCCAGTATCTCTCGCGCCTCGCCCTCGCCGAGCAGGGCAACAGCATCTCTGTACTCGCGCTGCAATTCGCGCAACTGTTCGCGCATCTCATTGATTTGTTCAGTCATTGTCACCTCCGTCGTTGAACTTAAATAGAATAATGTAGTCGTCGCCCACCACCGGTCGGTCGTTCCACCGCGCCAACCGTTCTTCCTGACTTAGACTCTCTGCCTCCTCGCGGCTGCGGCTACTAATAAGGATCAGCGGGAAGCCGGCTGCAGCGCGTTCCTCTTCGCTCATCGCCTCCCACTCCGCCTGTGTGTACACGCTGTCAACGTGCACTACGTCGCCGCTCTGCCGCCTTCCCTCCAGCCTAGTCACCCTGCGTTTTATGTCGCTCATTGTGTCGCCTCCTCTAATTTACTCACTCTCTCGGCCAAGTCTGCCAGTTCTACACTTTGTCGCATCTGCGCCAGCCAGCCCAGCGCAGCACGACACTTCACAGCACCACTTGCGTCCGGATCGCGCAATAGGTTACGCAGCGTTGCAACAGCCTCGGTACTCAAGCCGACGAGTGCCGCCGTCACTGACTGTATGATCGCATCCTGACGCCTGCGCAACTCTGTCTTAAACCGGTCATCCGCCAGATAGTTATATAGCGTGCGTTCGCTCAAACCGCACCGCGCCGCCGCAGCCGCGATGGTCGGCGACGCCAACAGTGCTGCCAGTGCTTTCTTTTGATTTCCGCTTAGTTCAGATCTTTGCATAAATTTTCACCCCTCTCGCGTTTTTGCGCCATCAGCGTCAAGCCATCCACATCTCAGTCTCCAGCAGTTCCGCCTCCACCGCGTCCCACCGCGCCAGCAGTCGTTCGGCCTCGGCGTCGTCGCAGCCGGTCGCCGCCTCCATCTCGGCCAGCAGCGCCTCCAGGCGAGCCTCCAGTCTGCGTTGCCTCTCCCCCAGTGCCAGGGCCACCGCCCAGGTCAATTCCTCGCGGGTGTAGGTGGCGACGATGCGCCCGTCCCGTTGCTCCCACCGGCCCGTAGGGACGGCTATCTTGGTGTCGGCGGGTAGGGAGAGGGTGATGGTCTGCCAGAGCGGGGCTGGGGCGGGAGCAGAGATGTCCCCCATCTCACGCCGATGTCGCGCTTTCAGTTCTGTCAATGTCGGCGTCATCGCTTACCTCTCAAAATGCGAATTGCAGAGCAGGTCACCCAAAAACCCGTCACAGCCGTCAAAGCCGTCACAACCCGTCAAAGCCGTCACAAACTGGCCCCGAAACCCGTCTCCAGTGACGGGTTGTGACGGGTTGTGACGGGTATGACGGGTATGACGGCTTTTACAGATACCCGTAGGTTCAAACCGCTTTTCCATCTTCAGCGCTCTCCACGCCGTAGCGAAGCATCACGTCCATCACGCTTTGGGCGCTCACGGGATAAAGGCGCTTCTTCCCGGTGCGCCGTCGCTGGAAGCCGAACTCTCGTAATCTGTAACCCACCCACTGCGCGCTAATGCCATCACTCTCGTCCAGGAAGTCCGCCATCGTGTCCCGCACTTCTTTGGGAGTCACCTCGGTACTATTCTCCAGGACGGCTAACTTGTGCAGCGCCAGCAGTAAAGCCAGCCGCCAGTCATCGAGGTTGATTTCCTCCGCTTCAGTCGCTTTCCGCTTGGCGTAGTCCTGAATCAGCGCCAGCAGTCCGTTAGCACCGCAATCGTCCAGGTATGCCGCAATCGCCAGGATAGGCCGCCATAGTTCGGCCTGGCGGTTGTTCAGCCCGTCTGCCCCCGCGCCAGCCAGATACCGGTCGCGCACGTCCTCAAAGTGTTGCAGTGCAAAACAATACAGTCCGTGCCTCGCCCTGGCCCAATCCTCGCTATACTCGGAGACAACCAGGTTGCCTTTGTGACCAGCCGTCCTCAGCATATTGATCAGGATGCAACGGCTTTCCAGCACATCCTCCAGCCCTCGAATGCTGGCGATCATCTTGGGCCCGTACACCTCAAACTCGACCACCTGGTGGTCATCGCCTTCGCAGCGGATTGCAGGGCTGCCCCGCTTGTAGCCAGCGTTCAGCAGCAACCGCAGGTCAGCGGCAATTGGGTCCTTGGAGTTGCCCAGGCGCTCAGCTTCGTCTATGCCAAGCATCCCCCGCGTCGCTTGCACCACCCGAAACAGCGATGCGGGCGACATACTGCTGGAGACGCGGGCATTAAAGGCTAACTTTGCAATCACGTCCAGTGTCTTGGTCTTGCCGCTTCCCTTCGGCCCCATCAACGCCACATAAGGAAATGCCTCAAAAAGCGGATAAAGGTAGGTTCCCATCACCCACAAGGCTAGCACGTCGGATGTACCCTCATCCCGGAAGTCTATGTACCGGTCCAGCAGCCGCTCGACCTCCAAGTAGGTCTCGACCGGATCGGGGGCATCGCCCTTCAGGTAGGCTCGTATGTCTGAATACTTCCAGCGCGTCACGTTCCCCAGGGCAGCCGGCGGGTCGCGTAGAATGACCGTCCGCCCGCCGATGTCCACCATTCGCTCGCCATCAGCAGGGATTATCTGACGGTCACTGGTCACCAGGTAGGGAAAGTGAGCCAGCCGACCATCTACCTTCTTCGCCAGCAAGGGCACAGTCACGACGGCTAGATTGTCCAGAAAGTCCAGCGCGGGGGCAATAACAGGGTAATGCCCCTCCAGCACCTCGGCGGGGGCATGCTGGTCGGCCTGGGCTTGCCGCGCTGCCCTCAGGAAGCGGTCAAAGTCCCGCGCCCCAATCTCCTTCAAAGCCTTAGTCACACGCCCTTTATACCGCGCCAGTGCGATGGGCGGCAGTTGCGCCAGGAGTGGGAAAAGTGCTTCAACGGCCTTGTCCCGTGCCACGCCCTGGGCTGCCGCCGCATTCTCAATTTGCAGGTCAAGCCAGTAGGGTGCCGCGTCCAACAGCCCGCGGAAGTCCTCGGCCGTTGCGCCCTGCTGCGCCCAGGCGTTCGTGTCAGCTACACCCTCGGGCAGTGTCACGACGCGCAGAAGCGGCCCCACCGTTTCGGCCAACCCCGCCACGTCTGTCCTGCCATCGGCGTCGGGGACGACGTAGAGGGTCGCACCGCGCTTGGCGTGTCGCTGTAGTCTGCTCACCAGGTCACCGGTCAGCCCCGAGCCAGCCAGTGCCAGCGCGGGGAAGCCCCAACCGGAGAGGGTCACGGCGTCGGCCTGCCCCTCGACGATGATCAGCGCCTCGACCCGATGGGAACAGAGGACATTGAAGTAGGGCCGCCGGTCACCAGCCAACGCCCGAGGCGGGTT
>QMOC01000351.1 GCA_003648085.1 Chloroflexota bacterium | reverse complement strand
GGGTCTGGCGATTTTGGAGCCCCCCACGTCTACGGTATGACGGCTGATGAACCGCAAGATATGGGGGTCGTAGTGGCGACTTCAGTCGCTCTGACCTCGCTTTGAACGACTGAAGTCGTTACTACGAGCAAAATCGCCGGTGTCCAGGGGTGTATCGAAAAGTCTGGGTGGAGGCCCGGCTTCAGCCTGGAAATCCCCATTGAAGCAGGGCCTCCAGATGGCTTTTCGATGGTTTCTATCCCCTTGTGGATTGTGACGTCGGGCGATGACGTGCTCTGCTGCGTCGCTTACTCGCTCACCGTCACCTCCAGCGGCGCGCGCACGGTCGTGTCAGCGGGATTGTAGTAGTCGTAGGCGCTGGAGGGAGGGGTCTGCGCGCGCATCGGGAAACGCGCCCGCAGCCGGTAACTGAAGCGTAAGGGCGACGCCGATGAGAAATCCTCCAGGTAGATGATGATCTGCCGTCCGGTCAGTTCGTAGCGGGCGATGACCCCCTGCTCCACCAGCCGGCTCAGGTCCTCGGTCAGCACGGCGAAGCCGGGCGGGAGCCCCAGGTCAATTAGCGCCATCTTGACCACACCTTCTCTGTTGAGCCTCACCCCTACGTTCACCGTCACCTCATCGTTGACGGCCAGTTGCGTGCGGTCGTAGTCCAGGTCAATGGTGAGCAGTTCGTCCTCCTCCGATGTGGGCGGAACCTTATCCCAGGGCAGGTAATAGCGCGTGGTGACCTGATACATCAAGTTGCCGCCGCCCTCCACTTCGATCTGCACGCGGTTCTCGCCGGAGGGCGAGAAGCCACGGTCGAAAGTGACCAGGTGCACCACATCGGCGTTGGCCTCGTCAATGGTGATCTCCTGCGTCTGCTCCTTGTTCAGGCTGACGCGCACCGTGGCCGGGCCTGCGACCTCCCCCGTCTGCTCGTGCGCCAGGAGGAGCGCCTTGAGGGATAGGATGGTGGCCTGGGTGCTGAACCAGGTGCCCCAGGCGTCCTTGCCCTGAATGAGGTAGGCCAGTGCGCCACTGACGGCGTCGGGGTGGGCGTGGCCGCGCATGAGGGCGATGGTCGCCAGCGCCGTCGTCTCCAGGCTGCCGGTCTGACCCGTCGCGCCCATAAACGAGGCCGCTCCCGTCTCCCAGTAAACGATGTCGCCCTCCTCAACGCGCATCTCGTAGAGCCGGTCGAGCGCGGCCTGCGTCGTCGCGTCGTCGGGGTCGTAGGCGGCCAGCGCGTTAGCGACCAGCGCCAGGCTGTAGGCGTCCTCTTGCTGGAGGGCCAACTCGCGGATGTAGGCGATGGCCTGGGCCACCTGGGGCGTATCTTCGTAGCCGGCCTCGATCAGCGCCCAGGCGATGAAAGCGGTGGCAGGCGCTTTGGCGTCAATCTGCCAGTGCTCAGAGTAGCCCTTGTCGGTCCACGTGCCGTCGGGTTGCTGCCGGGTCAGCAGCCATTGGGCCGTCCGCTCGATGAGCGCCTCGTCTACCGGGTAGACTTTGGACATATCGGTGAACTCCATCAGCCCGTAGGCGGTGAGGAAAACCTCCGCCGGTGGATTGCCGAAGAGGGAGAAGCCGCCGCCGTCTACCTCGAAGGTCAGCAAGCGTTGATAGCCGGTGGCCACGTATTTCTCGGCCTGCATCTGCACTTCGGGGTTGGCATTGCCGGTGGTCTGCATATAGTCGAGGATGAGAACATTCGGGTACGTCGCCGACGTACTTTGCTCAAATCAGCCGTGAGGTAAGCGCAGTATTTTCTCCAATCCCTCGACTGCCTGGGCCATCACACCGGGGTAGATTTTGACCTCGACGCGAGGGGTCTCCGGCACGGCCTCCGGTGGGATGTCCAGTGCGATCTCCTTGCTTTCGCGCAGCCAGTCGCTCTCGGTCAGGCGCATCTCCTTACCGTCGGGCACGACGTTCACCTCACGCCGGACGGCGTCGCTCATCTTCTCGCCCCAGGCGGTGACCTGGAAGCCCTGTCGCCCGAATTTGAGGACGCGGATGGGGAAGTAGACCACCTCGATGTCGTTGGAGGCAATGGTCAACGTCTGCTCCCCTTCGCCCAGCAACTCGAACCAGTCCTCCGGCTCGACGACCAGCCGCACCTGCTGGCTCTCCGGCAGGTAGTTGAAGACGCCGACGGGGATACTGATCTCGTCCCCCTGTGTCAGCGCGACGGGGAGGTCAATATCTACGAAGAAATCCTGGAAGACGCGGACGCCACGGGTGGTGAAGCCCAGTCGCCCGTCCTGGGATGAGGCCAGCGCCGTCAGCCGCCAGGTGGTGATGGAATCGGCCAGCGGGACTTCAAGGGAGACGAAGCCGCTTTCGTCGGTGGTGACCTCCGGAGCCCAGTAGAGGGTCTCGGGGAACCACTGGCGCAGGCGGGGAGGTTCGGCTGCGGCGGCCTGTTCGCTCTCGACGCCCGGCGGGGCTTCCATCATCTTCTCCACCGGCACCTCCGGCATAGGGGGTGGCAGCGCCGCAAATTCCATCTCCTCCCCCATCACCGCATTGCCTCTCCATGCCTGTGGGGCCATCGCACCCATCCCACCTCCCACGGTGAGCATAAGGACTGCCGGCAGGATCGCCAGCGCCGGCAACGCCGAGAGCGCGCCCAGCCCGGTGGCCAGTGCCCCGGCGAAACGGCGCTCCTGCACCCAGCGGGCCTGCCCAAAGAGCAGGTACGCGCCGGGGATGAGCAGGAAAGACAACGCCCCGGCGATGGTCAATCCGTCGGCCGGCTCGGCCCCACGGTCTGCGACCTGAATCAACAGGAAGAGGAACGCACCCCAGGCCAGGGTCAGCACCGAGAGAAGCCCGGCTGCCGGATCGCGCCTGGCCCAGGCGTAGCCGACGAGGGTCAACAATCCCAGGCCGAAGAGGGCGGCTAGCGGGATGAGCGCTTCGAGAGACGCGGCCATCAGCCCGTAGGCCAGGAGACATCCGACCGCCAGGGTGATTCCAACGGCGATGGCCAGCCGTTTGAACGAGCGTTTCACAACTCCCGACTGGCGCAGGGCGACCAGCACCACTGCCCACAGTGCCACGGGAATGAGGATCATCCCGATGGCGGACGCCTCGCCGATATGCTCGAATCCTCTCCGCTGCGCCAGGTAGACGGCGTTTATCTTCTCCTCGCGTGAATTGATAGGCCGGGGAGCCGCCAACACCGATGCGCCGGCCAGGGTGGCCCTGGCGGCCTCATCCTGCGCCCGCCGGATCGGTTCTTCATCGGGGGGGATGGAGGACGGCGGTTGGAAGCCCTTGATCTGGTAGAACGGCTCCAGCAGTTCCTGTTCCAGCAGGAAGTAGAGTTTGGCAAAGCCGGGGTCCTGCCGCTGCAGGGCGAAGACCGATTCGTCCACGATGGCCACGCCTAACGCCGTCGGCACCCCTGCTCCGTCCGCCCCGCTCGTCTGGAAATCGAACGTCGCCGTCTCGCCGGGCAGGTAGGTGTCCTTGTCGGCGGTGACCGTGACGGCCAAATCGTTGGGCGCGTCCACCACCACGACCCGCGTATCGCGCACGACGGTGCCGTCCAAGAGCACCTTGTGGGCGTGCAGTTCCAGCGTGCCATAAAGGTCGGGGCTCACGTCCACGGCGAACTCAGCCCTACCTTCCTGTACCGGAGCCGAGCGGGTGGAGAGGGTCTGGCCGTCCTTGACGATGTCGAGGTAGATCGAGCCGGATTCCACCGGCGTCAGCGCGACCAGGTTCATCGTCTCGCCGACGACGTAGGCGGCCCGGTCGGCGCGGAGGAGCACGCTATCCTCGCCGTACTCGGCCTCAAAGGTGATCTGCCGCCGGGCCGAAAGGCCGCTCTCGTCGCGGGCAACAATGTCGAGCACGTGTGCGTGCCCCGTCTGCGGCACAAAGGCGAACTCG
>QMOC01000350.1 GCA_003648085.1 Chloroflexota bacterium | reverse complement strand
TATCCATCACGCCCACTCGGGGGGCCAGCCAACGGGCCGCAGGCGTAGCACCGATGGCCAGCACGAGCGCACCGGCGAAGACGAGTATGTAAACGGTCATGGCTATGCACTTTCTCGTAATTGCTCAGCCATCCCCAGGCAGAGCGTTGAAACATATTCTTTAGGACGCAGATGAACGCTGATAAACGCTGATTTTTTGGTCTTATCTGCGAAAATCTGCGTGAATCTGCGTCCGATTCCGAGTTCGGCGGAGTGGCTGAGTAGTCACTACTTCGATTGTTGTAATTGCACGATTATCTCCTGCAATCCGGCCTTGTGATCCTCCGGTGCCAGTTGCAGCGCCGTCTGGGCGTGGGAGAGCGCCAAATCTCGCTGGCCGAGTTGGGAGTAGAGGACGGCCAGCAGGCGATGGGTATCCCAGGCACTGGAGGCCTCGGGGTCCAGTTCCAATGCCTGCTGAAGGGCGGCGACAGCATCGTCGAGGCGGCCCAACTGGGCATAGAGGGAGCCCAACACACGCCAGACCTGGACACGTTTGGGGCTCAGTTCGAGGGCCTGTTCGTAGGCTTCAACCGCCTTCTCCAACTCGTTCTCGCTCATGTAAATGTCGCCCAGGCGAAGCCAGACGTCAACCAGGCGAGGACTGATCTCCAGCGCCCGCTCGTAGGCTTTGATAGCCTCGGTGATGAGGTTCTGATTGGCATAGATGTCGGCCTGGACCGTCCAGGTCTGCTCGAAATCGGGGTCCAGTTCCAGCGAATGGGAGATCTTCTCCTGGGCTTGCTCAAAGTCGCCCGCGTAGAGATAGAGCGTGGCCCACTCGTTCCAGAGGATGGCATTTTGGGGGCTGAGCGAGGTCGCGATGGCGTAATTCTCCGACGAACGCTGGATCAGAGATTGACGCTCCTCGGCGTCGGAGGTGAGGTCGGCCCAGACACGATACATACGGGCCAGATTGGCGCTGTGATCGGTGTTGAGCGGGTTGATGTCGCGCGCCTGGAGCAGCACCTGCTCAGTTTCACGCAGCACTGTGTCCCGCAAGGCAGTGTCCTTGATGGTCTTAGCGTACTCCAGGTAGGCCCGCCCCAGGTACAGGTAGTAAAAGTCCTCCTTGGGGGCCAATTCAATCGCGTGCTTGTAGTGTTCAATCGCCACCGGCCACTGCTTGTCCCGCTCCCATTGCTCGGCCTGCTTGTATATGATGTCGGCCTGGATAGGATGCAGATTGGTCGTCACAGCAATGGCGCCGATCAGCACCGCCAGGACGATGAGCGTGATCACACTCCAGGGCTGTCCATTCTGCCGTGGCCGTCGCCGCGTCCCCAGGAAAAGTAGCACGCCCCCCACAAGCAATGTGAAGACGATGAAGCCATAATAAGAGGTCAAGAGGCCGGCAATGCGGTCGGCGATCCGAATCACATCCTCCACCGACTGAGGTTGGGCGTTGATCAGCGAGACCTGGCGGCCGGCCAGCACCAGGGCGAACCCAAATCCCACTATCAGTGAGACCAGCATATACAGGATCGCCGCCAAACCCCAATCGTTCTTACGTTCGCGAAACGAACCGCGCTTAGCCATCTCTGAGATGAGGACGACCGTGCCCATCAACCAGGTGAAGGCAAAAACCATCAGCGCGCCGTAGGAGGTGCGGCTGTGCTGTGCCGGAAGGACGGTGAGTGCCCGCCAGATGACGGTCAGAGGTTGGGAAAGGCGCTCGGCGTTGGTGATGAAATCGTAGGCCAGCGTGCCCAAGACGAAGCCACCGACGAGGGCTACGGCCAGCGTGGGCCATAACCAGACGGGCAGGCCGGGTTTGGCCGAGGGAGGCGGGGTTGTCCTACGCCGCTTCTTGCGCTGCTTGCTCCCTTGCCTCTTTGCTTCCCTACTTCGTTCCCTACCCCTTGCCTCCCGCCTCTTGTCTCCTGCCCTTTGCTCCCCCGGCCTCTCCTCACGCTCACGGATCAGGCCAAGCCCGGCCACGACGAGCACCCCGGCGAAGGCCCAGAAGGTGGTGCGCGTGGAGGCGATAGCGATGCCGAAATTAATCTCGACGAAGTGGGCCACCAAAGCGGCCAGGATGCCGGTCAACAGGATGGCATAAGGATGGGCCTTGGGGGCAGCCTCTGGCTCCCAGTATATAGAAAAGCAGTACACGATCAGGTAAATGAACAGGCCGCCGACCATCCCGATGGGGATGGCCAGGCAGAAAAAGTGAGCATCGAGAACCGGCACGACAATGGCCGTTGCAACGACCGCTCCCCCGGCCAGCAGGGCGAAGAAGAGGGTACGCCGCCAGTCGTCGGGGAGGAGCCCCAGCCAGCGCAGGCCGAAAGTAAACACGCTGCCGAACAGCCACAGGTAGGCGGCGAAGCCCAGGAGCCCGGTGATGATCAACGAGTCCAGCGTCTCGTTGTGGGAACGATCAGGGGAAGCGGTGCGCGACTCGTAATGGCCCAGAAGCGGCGGGTAGAAGCGGTTGTAGGCCACATACATGGACTCCGGGCCGTAGCCGACCAGGGGGCGAAGGACGTTGAAGGCGTCGGGATGCCCATTGGGGTCCGTGGTGGTGGGAGGGAACTGGATGGGGTCATGGGGCAGGATCATCTGCAGCCCACCCTCCCAGATAAGGGCACGCACCTTGCCGGTGCCGCTTTCGGCCTGAAGCACTCTGGCCACCCTGTTCAGCGGGGTCTGCAAGGCCCATTCGTGAAACGGCCCGCCGGGGTTAATAAGCAGGAAACCGATGGCGAACAGGACCACCATCACCAGCGCACTGATCCACAGCCAGCGCCACCCTTTGCGATTGACGATAAAGGCCAGCCAGACGCCCATCAGGACCAGAGCCGCTGCCACCATCGCTAAGGTCTGGGGAAGGCTGCTCTCCGGCGCGGCGAGGGACTTGCCGATGAAGAAGAGGAACGCCGCTACCGCGCCCGCCGCCGCCAGGCTGCCCAATCCGAAGGCCACCCCCCGCCCCAGATCGCCCGGCAGGTCTCCAGGCTGGAACGGACGCTCGCGCCGGGCAGCGCGTTGTAGGGCCAGAAGCCCCAGGAGTGCCCACATCCCCAGTCCGGTCAGGAGGCCCATCAGAGGGCCACGGCTCTGGGTGTACCAAATGGCGATGATCTGGACAAGGAAAATGAAGATGTAGGCTGCGGCGCGGAACACGTCCGCCGTGCTGGTCTCCTCATCGGTCAGGATGGAGCGGAAAGCGTCCACTATGCGGGCCAGTGTGGGAAACACAGCCATAATCAGGTAGGCGGCAACGAAGATAGCATTGCCCATATTGGAAGCGATCCGCCGGGTCACATCCCCCCCCCAGGGGAGTGGATCCAATTTATTGTGCTGGAGGAGACCATAGAGGGAGATGGGCAGGCTATTGAGTATGACGACGCTGATCAATCGGCTGAGTTGAGCCCGCGTGCGCAGCCTCTCCAGGATAATGAGGAAGATCACGATGTAGGATAGCGTCGTGTATGTGCCCTGCAGACGCTGGTAGGAGCCAAACAGGCTGACCCGGGGGGTGACGGACAGAGGAGTGCTGAGCAAATAGACGACAACCGTGAAAATGGTGGGGAGCACCAAGGGCGTGCGCCAAGTGAGCCCCATCTCATACCGGCCACTGACCCGCTCTTCGATGTACCTGACCAGCCAGACGGCAGCCATAATAAGGGCGATAGTGCGTAGAGTGGTCAATTTGTCCGGCTCGAAGACGCGGCTGGAATAGACGTTGAAGAAAAGCGGGGTGACGATCACCGCCAAGAGCCAACCGATTTCCAGTACCTTGTCACAGAATGCGCTTAGTTTGGTCGAGTTCATTAACATCCCCTTCCCTTCCGAGGTTGGGAAACTGGTGAACAATTCCCCCAATCTACCAATTCACCAATCTACCAATCTACC
>QMOC01000349.1 GCA_003648085.1 Chloroflexota bacterium | reverse complement strand
TCACACCGGGCGGGGCCATCTGCCCTACGACGAGGCGACCCGCTACTCGCTGCCGCCGCGGGCGCTGGTCGGTTTGCTCGCCCCCGGCTTCTACGGACGCGGGCCGGCCGGCTTCTGGGGCCCCTGGGAGCGGGTCGAGGTGGGGTATGCGGGCGTGGCGACGCTGGTACTGGCGGCCGTGGGGATAGCCGTTGGCGGTCAGCCGCTAGCCGTTAAGGGAAACAAGGAAACGGAGGTGCGGGAGGGCAAGGGAGCAGAGGAGCAAGGGAGCAGAGGAGCAGGCGAGCAGGTGAGTGAGGGTTTTCCGGTCAGCTTTTTCTCGCTCTTGGTGGCGGTGGCGCTGCTCCTGGCGATGGGACGTTACACGCCGCTTTACGGACTGCTGTACCGCTATGCGCCCACCTTCGACCAGGTGCGGGTACCGGCGCGGTTGATCCTGCTTGCCGACCTGGGCCTGGCGATGCTGGCGGCCTACGGCCTCGACCGGCTGCTGCGGGGTGAGGTGGGGCGCTGCGCTGTGTGGGTTGGGCTGGGTGCGCTGGTTGCCGGGGGGATGTTGCTGGCCGTGGGGCTGCCGCAGGCGCGGATGGTGCCTCCCCCTGACCGCGTCCCGCAGGCCACGATGAGCATCGTCATCGCCGCCGTGCTGCTGGGGCTCAGCGGACTGCTTGTCTGGCTCACTCGACGGCATCGGTGGGCGGCCTGGCTGCTCCTGCCCCTGCTGGCGGCCGATCTGATCGGGCTGGGCTCCACGCTGGAGGCCGAACCCCACGACCCCACGCTGGGCTTCCGCCACGAGGACGTCGTCGCCTTCCTGCGACGGGACCCCAACCTCTTCCGCATCGAGGGGACGGCTGGGGCCTGGCAGCCGGATGCGGCGCTGGTGCACGGTCTCTACGACATCGGCGGCGTCTACAACCCGCTGGGGCTGGCTCCGTACCAGGCCTACCGCTGGGCGGTGGGGGAGCGGGGCGCACCACTTTACAACCTGCTGGGCGTCAAATACGTCCTGGCCGACAAAGGCAGGCCGCCCGGCAACGAGCGGCTGGTGCCCGTCTACACCGCGAACCCGGAGATTGACGTCTACCTGAACACGGCGGCGCTGCCCCGGGCGCTGCTGGTCTATCGCTCGCAGGTGGTGCCCGACCACACGGCGGCGTGGGAGGCGATCCACGCGCCGGAGTTCGATCCCACACAGACGGTGATACTGGAGCAAGGGCAGATTGGAGATTGGAGAGCAGGGGTTGGAGAGGGCGGTGGCCACATCTCGTTTGTGCGCTACGGGCTGAACGAGGTCGAACTGGCGGTGCGCACGCCGGTGAGCGGATACCTGCTGCTGAGCGACGTGTACTATCCGGGCTGGCGGGCGGAGGTGGACGGTGTGCCCACCGAGGTGCTGCGGGCCGATTACGTCTTCCGCGCGGTTCTGCTCCCCCCGGGTGAGCACACCGTCAGGATGGAGTTCGCCCCGTGGACCTGGCGCGTGGGCCTGGCGGTGAGCGTCGTCACCTGGGCAGGGTTGGGCATCTGGGGCATCGTGGCGCTGTGGCGCAAGTATCCCTCTGGTTTGCCAGGCTGTCAGTCATGATATATACTTGGGGTACGGATTAGTATTGCAGGAGGTGATAGACAATGAGTACAGCACAGATGATGCGCCGCATAATGATCACGGTGCCCCCTCACCTGTTGCGACAGGTTGACGAAGCGGCCACACGACTTCACTTCAACCGCAGCCAATTCATCCGCCGGGCCATCGAGTTCTTTCTCGAAGAGCAGCGCCGCCGGGAACTGCGGGAGTTGCTCAAGGAGGGATACCTGGCCCGTGCCCAGGAGAGTCTGGAAATAGCGGAGGCGTTTTATGCGGCTGAGCAAGAGGCATGGGACCTCTACGCACCGTGGGAGGAGTAGACGATGCCACGCGAATACCTCCGTGGGCACATCTATTACGCCCGGCTGGACCCGGTCGTCGGGCATGAACAGGGTGGGCATCGCCCCGTGCTGATCATCCAAAATGACATCGGCAATTGCTTTGCACCCACTGTGATCGTCGCCGCTATTTCCTCATCGCTGTCGAAAAAGCCTTATCCGACCGAAGTGCGTGTGCCAGCAGGTGCCGGTGGGCTGACCAGAGATTCGGCAATCCGATTGGATCAGATCCGCACGTTGGACAAGCGCCGCCTGGAGCGTCACGTAGGGCAACTCGACGTGGCGACGATGCAGCAGGTGGACGAGGCCATCAAGATCAGCCTGGGGTTGGTCCCCCTATAGTGCGATCATCTTCCCAGCACCTGCCGCGCGATGACCAGACGCTGGATTTCGTTGGTACCCTCGCTGATGGCGCACAGCCGCCGGTCACGTACATGCGCTCGATCTGTGGCGCCCACGCCGTGACGCAATAGAAGGCTCGCGCCAGATGTGAAAATCCGGCGCGAGCCTGCTTTGCCCATCACCAAGGTCTATTCGACGGTGTACGTAATTCTGTCATCCCCTCCCGGATCGTTGTATTCAATGGTGCTATCATCAAGCCATTTGGGATTGAAGCATTTCGCTACTGCACTAGCGATTGTTTGTGTGCTTCGACTGTTAAGATCGTAGACAAATAGGGTAACTTGCTGCTGGCTCTTTGCGAACTCTTCCGCGTCATCGGCAACATATATTTGTGGACAATCGCTATATACCAGTTTTGCCGTGTTAACATTCAGATCATATTCCTCGGGAATAGCCAACTCGGAAATGTCGTAAAGCGTCGTTTGCCACGAAGATACCTCGATCCTGTAAAATGTCTGTGGGCTTGGCCCCGCGCTGATAACACCCCAAAACTCCCTGCCGTCCTTTGACCATTCTACCAAGCCAAGATGAGCAGGGAGAGGTGCATGTACCTTCTCGTCGTGGGCGGTCAGTTGGTCGGCAGTAAACCTCTGTACAACATTACCCCGAAAGTCAAGGAAGATCAGCCTCTGCCAGGTATTCTTCAGGTCGGAAATGCGCAGAGCAATGTATCTCTCATCCGGTGCTACACGGAAATCAAACCCCTGGGCCGAATAGATCCTTGTTCCTTTCCCCTCAGCATCGTATCTCCAAAGTTCATCCCTCCACTCTCTTGAATACCATTTCTCAGGAGTATATCCAACTCTTCTGATGATGTAGAGATTTCCGTTGTGATATTCACAGTTGTGATAGTGACCGAGGTAGACGTCTGAAAGCGTCACACACAGCGCCTTCTCTCCCGTCACTCTGTTCTCCACGCACACGTCGGTCTGGCTGCTATCCCGGGGATTGGCCACCATCCTGATTTCGACATCGCCATAGGTGCTTGATCTGGGTCTCAGGTCGGGTGTGGGCTCAGGTGTTGCTGTAGGCGTAGCGGGAATAGGTATCGGCGGGCGCGTGGAACGCGGGGTGACAGTGGCAGTGAGCGTGAGCAGCGTGGATGTTGTTGTCAGGGACGGCGTCTCCGTCGGTCTGGCTATAGGCGATGGCGTTGTCGCCGGGCCACTGCAGGCGGTGAGAGCCAGCAGGATCAGCATCAACAAGGATAACCAATGTAACCTTGGCGTCTCCATAATGCCTCCATCACTATCAGAATAAGACACTTCACGACGGGTATAGCGAAAACACCCTCCCCTGGGGGAAGGGGCCTATCAGGGGAGCAAGTATCGCCGCCGGTGCGCCGTAACGAAGCTCTAACACACCGGCGGCGGACGTACCCAAACCTGGGATTACTTATTGTAATACTCGGCTATTCTAGAGGGGCTCCAACCAGATCCGGTATAAGCAGCTAGCGTTTTGTAAGTTGAGCCATCTAGTGGATCGTTGATGCGGTAGGCTCTTGGATCATAGATATCATATGGGCAACCTCTGCACATCGGGTGCGGGTACTGATCAGTCCCGCAGCACCTGCCG
>QMOC01000348.1 GCA_003648085.1 Chloroflexota bacterium | reverse complement strand
GAGCGAGGCGTAAGGAACGGCCGCGCGGCGCAACGGCGGAGCCTGGGGATCGTGGCTGGCGGCGTAGATCAGGCCCATCACGTCGAAGAAAGCGGGGTCCGGGTAAGGGTAGGCGCTGCGCTCCCCACACGCGGCCTCCTCCCGGAAAACCTGCCACAGCGCGGCCAGGATCAGCCGGTCCTCGCGCGAGGAGCGGCGGGCCAACCCCCTGGGTAGCCGCCCCTTCTTCCCCCGGGCAAGGGCCTGCCCGGCGACCGCCGGCGCCATCTCACCGGGGGCGAAGCCATCCAGACAAGCCGGGTCCAAGAGGTTCTCCCAACGGGCATCGGCGGGGGGCTCGGCCCAGTCGGGCCGCTCCAGGAACTCCCCCAGAGGCATCGCCAGGAGCCGGAAGGGCAGATCGCCTTTCTCCTGCCGGGCCACCGTCGCCACCGCCCGCTCCCAGACGGTCAACGTCCGCTCCCACTCGCGGCCCCGCGGCAGGAAGAAGAGAACGCGGACGGTGGGAGAGACCCGTTTCCCTTCGGAAGACCGGAAGAAGGCCACTTTATGCCGCAGGCCCTCAATGATACGGCGCAAGAGAGCGGGGCGGGCCGCCTGCTCGGTCTCAAACAGGGCCACCGTGCCGTCGGGGAGGGTGATCAGGTTGTCGGGGCGCAGAACCCGGCCGTCGTCGTAGGACAGTTCCCGCTCGGTCTGAACGGGCAGGCCGGCTTCTTCCGCCGCCAGGCGCACCTCCAGGGTGGCCAGCGCGTGGGCGATGGGGGTGGGGTCGTTGAGACCGCAAGGCCGGGCCTCGGCGTGCCCCGCCTCCCGCAGCAGCGCCGCCCCACCCTCGGCGAGCCGGTAGACGACCGGGCCGCGGCCGCGCACGCCCGGGCGCGGGACGCGCTCCTGCACGCGGCACACCAGGGGCGGTCCTCCCGCCGCCGCCCGCTTCATCCGCTCCAGGAGCCGGTTGACCTGGTGACGGGACAAGCCGGTGGCCTTCTGGATCTGCTTGGTGTCGGCGACGCCGGTGGGAAGGAAGGTCTCCAGCAGGCGAAGCCAGTTGCCCTCGGGGTCGTGCTCCGCCAGCGCCTGTCGGATCATCGTCAGCCGGTCACGGTCCACGCTCATCTTTCACCTCCACACAAATTGGCTTCTTCCGCGCACAAATCCCCTCCCAACAGAACGCACCCTCTCAATAATGCGGGCCCTTTGTGCGCGCTCATATTGCCCCCTCCATCAGGTCGTTGAGTTGCCGCTGCTGCTCGGCCACGATGCGGTTGAGGTCGGCGATGGTCGCCTGGAGACGGGCCACCTCGGTCTGGTGGGCCTGTTGGGCACGCCTCAAGGCATCCTCTAGGGTGCGCACCCGGTTCGCCAGGCGGTCGGCCTCGGCGCGCCGGCGGTCGCGCTCGGCGGTGAGGGCCTGGACTTGGGCCTGGAGAGGGTGGGCGTTGTAGTCGGCGACGACGCGGCGGAGGGAGTCGCACTCCAGGCGCAACCGCTCCACCTGGCGGGCGTCGTCCGAGGCGACGGCAGCCTGGAGTTGGGCGATGGTCTCGACCAGCGCCTCGGCCACCTCGGCGGCCCATTGTTCGGGGTTGGAGCCGTGGACGCGGGTGAGGACTTCGCGCAGGGCCCGGCGGGCGTCGAAGTGGGAGAGCCCTCCGTCCAGAGCGCGGCGGAAAGCGTTCACCACGGCCCACTTGGCCTCGGTGAGTTCTTCGTCGGTGTGACCAAAGACGACCCTGATGCACACAAATCACCTCCGTGAACGTGGGATATTGCGGGATCTCATCAACGGCCCCCGATACGGGTGGGGTCGTGGGCAGGCTCGTAGATCCGGCGGACCTGGGGCCGAGGCGCTCCGAAGTTGAGCAGCAGCCCCACCGCCCAGCCGCCGTCAAGAAGGTATGCCCGGAGCTGCGCCTCGTGCCGCTCGGTCAGGCGGCGCACCTTCTTAACCTCGACGGGCACGGCCTCGTTGACCACAAGGTCCACGAAGTCGGTGCCGATGCGGCGGCCCTTGTAGCGGCGTGGAACGGCGACCTGGGTGCGGACGTGGAGGCCGCGCTCCCGCAGTTCCAGGGCCAGGGCCTGGATCAGGTTCTCCTCGCTGTACCCGCCTCTCCGGTGGCGCATGCGGTGGAAGACGGCGTAGTAGGCGGCGAGGATCTGACCGGTCAGGTCGGAGTGCAGATATTCGGTCATCGTGAAAGCATCTCCCTAATCTCTGAAAGGTGCGAGGCACCTGCCGCTATCGCAGGCCGTTCCAAGGGGAAGCACCTGACTCCTCCCAGGGTTCGGAAGAGGCTGGAGACAGGTGCCCGGCACCTCACTACAGCATGACTTTGACATGACTTTGGCATGACTTCGGCCTCCACCGCCCCCCAAGTCGCTCAAAGAACCCGCAGTGCCGCATAGCGAAGTCCACGAAGTCCCAAGTCATCCTCGAAAAGGCGCGATTCCCGCACGGTTTTGATCGTTTCCGCTCGCTTTTCTCGCTTTCCCTCATCATTGCGACCCTCTCAGCCTGCCGTCGCATGACTTCATGACTTCGCAGCAGGGGGAAAAGGGACCGAATTCGGGCGATTTTTCCCCTCTGTCCCTCCTCCAAAGTCATGAAGTCATGTCCCCGCGTCCACCTCCAGCCCATACCGCACCTTCAGCGCGGCGATCCGCCCCTCGTCCCACACGACGTGGAAGCGACCACTCCGCTTCTCCGTGCGCAGTCGCAACTTCTCCCGCAGAATATAGCCCGTCTTCTTTGCCGTCACCCGAGGAAGCTCCTCATCTTCTCTCGCCTCTGCAGCCAGGTTCTGAGTCACTCGCTCGGCTAAATCCTTCAGGCTAATGAGGGGCTCAGCGGCCCGGTCACGCTCCTGCGCCTCCTCGTGGAGGCAAACCAGGGCCTCCAAGACCTGCGCCTCCAGCGTCATCGAGCGGTCCACCACCAACTGGCGGTTGTACTCGCGGATGAAGGCCCGGATGTCCTCCCGCAAGTCCTCGTCCCGCACAACCGTCAGCAGCGCCAGAGTGACCTGGTTCAGCCGGGGCTCGATGGAACGGTCCAGGCCCGAGAGGTCCACCTCGACCTCGGGCTGCCAGTGAGTCAGGCGGTAGCGGAGGAGTCTGTTGCGCGACGCCAGCGCCTGGGCGTGGAACTCGCGGGGCAGGACGATGGGGATGTCAGGGCGAGGCTGGCCCCCGCGCATCTCGTGGGTCAGCATGCGGCTCTCCAGCGCCTTATCAGCGTACCGGCGGCGGGTGGCGATGACCTTAGGGCCGAAGACCTCCAGAGCGACGACCTCGAACTTCTCCCCGTCCTTGACGGTACGCAGGACGGGAAAGCCGGCCATATAGCCACAGTTGAGAATCTTGATGATGTCCACCTCGGCGTCGCTGGCGGCGAAGTCGGCCTCGTCGAGGATGAGGGTGCCGCGCATCAGATCAATGATGCGGAACAGGGGAGAGGTGGTGGAAGCACCCCCGGCGAACATCGGGCGGTAGCAGAGGACGCCAATGGTCTAGAGGAAGCGGGTCTTGCCAGTGCCGTAGTCACCCAGCGCCCGCAGGTAGGGCAGGACGTTGAAACTGTCATAGAGCCAGGAGAAAAGGACATAGTAACTGGCCATCTTCTCGTAGAAAGGGTCCACGTCCAGGTAGCGATGGATGAAGGCTTGCACCTGGGCCTGGAGGGCCACCTCGTCCTCATAGTCGCCGACGGCGGACGGAAAGAGGACCACCCCCTTGCGAATGAGATCAAGGGAAGGGTCGAGGGGGACGTAGCGGACACCGTCCAGGTCCAGATGGGTCTCCAGAGAGATGCGACCATGGGGCCAGCGAACGGCGAAGAGGGAACGGGCCGGCTCCCCCTGGGTAACGATCATCTCGAAGAGGACGCCCGGGTCAGGGACGTAGCCGCCGGGGG
>QMOC01000347.1 GCA_003648085.1 Chloroflexota bacterium | reverse complement strand
ACGCGAAAGGGAACCTCGAAAAAGCCCGCTACCGCCAGGGCTGCCATCGCGTTGAAGGCGTTATGAGCGCCGGGCACCTGCAGCCGCACCAACCCCAACACCTGTCCCTCGTGTACGGCCAGGAAATCCACACCCCCGGCGAAGTTGGGCCGCACCTCCTCCGCCCGCCACTCCGCTCCCTCACCCAGCCCGAAGAAGGCCACTTGCGCCCCGGCGGCCCGCCGCCGCTCGCCGAGTTCCCGCGCCGTTGGGTCATCCCAGCCGATCACCAGCAGCCCATCACGCGGCACCAGCCGGGCAAACTCATCGAACGCGGCCCGAAAATCGGCGAAGGTCGGGTAGCAATCCGGGTGGTCGTGCTCGACGATGGTTACCACCGCCACCTGGGGCGTCAGGCTGAGGAAGGTGCGGTCATACTCGTCCGCCTCGATGATGAAAAGCGGCCCCTTTCCGGCGCGGGCATTCGTCCCCAACCCAGCAATCACCCCGCCGACGATAAAAGTCGGATCGCGCCCGGCCTCCAGCAGGATGGAAGCGATCATCGCCGTCGTCGTCGTCTTACCGTGAGTGCCGGCCACCGCCACCCCCAGCCGCCCATCCATCATCTGGCCGAGGAACTCAGGTCGCTTCAAGACCGGGATACCCGCCGCCAGTGCCGCTTGCACCTCAACGTTATCCGGCGGCACGGCCGAGGAAACGATGACCAGAGCCGCGCCATCTACGTTTTCCGCCCGGTGCCCGGCAAAGACACGAGCCCCATCTCGCGCCAGCGCCCGGGCCACCGGCGAAAGCACGAGGTCGGAGCCGGAGACCTCCACCCCCTGCTCCATCAGCACGCGGGCGATGGCGGAAAGACCCGCCCCGCCGATGCCGATGAAATGCACACGCCTACTGCCGAAGGATGTATCTTTCATCGTCAGGTAGTGCCCGGTGCAGAACCCGTCCGGGCCTCCGTCGAGTTTCGCACTGCAAACTAAATAAAAACAACGATCACGAAGACGAAAGCGAGACCGATCGCAATATATAGAATTGGAGCGCTGATCAGCAGCGGCGGCAGATACCGCTTGGCGAGTATCCAGGCTACAGAGCCTTCCATCGGCGCTGTGATCCCGCCGATTGCATACGCAGACTTGTCCAGGTAGAACCACAGCGTTCCGATGATCAGATATCCATTGAGCAATCCCAGGAAAAAGCCTAATAACATATCCTGCAACCGCTCACGCGCTATCTTAGTCCCGACCTGATGAGCCAGTGTGGGGCCGGCGTAGCCGAAGAGGGTGAGAAGGCACAAAAGCGCGACGCAGACGTAGAACTGGGTACGATTATATACTCCTGGAATAGCCGCCTCTCCTGCAAGACTCCACAAAGGCGGTATATAAGGATTGTCCGGCTTTAAAATGAAGTAGCCGACCACCTGCTGGATGAACAGCGAAAGGAGGACGCTGAAGGCAACGACTATCTCCTTGGCCCAACCGCGCAGAGCGCCAATCAACCCAAATAACAACACCAATCCCCAGAAGAGGGTATTAAGGGGGATCATATCAGTCTCTCCTCACTCCCTGACCAACGCTTGCAGTTCTTTCGCCAATCGCGCCGCCGCATCCGGGCGGGCCAGCGCCCGCATCCGCTCCGCCATCTCCGCCAGCGCCACCCGATCGCTCAGCAGACGGCGCACCGTCGGCAACAACTCCTCAGACAGTCGCCCATTCTCCAGCGCAATCGCCGCTCCCCGCTTGACCAGCCACTCGGCGTTGACCCGCTGGTAACGCCAGGCATGTGGGTACGGCACCAGCACCGCAGGCAAGCCGAAGAAAGGCAACTCCCCCAACGTCATAGCCCCCGCCCGGCAGAGCGCCAAATCCGCGGCCGCCAGCGCAAGCCCTATCTCGTGCAGGTAGGGAAAGGCATGGTAGCGGGCTCTCAACGCTGCCGGCAGCGATTCGCGCCGCTCCGCCACCCACGGCCAATCCAGTTCCCCGCTCACATGCACCACCTGCGCCAGTTCCAACACCGGCTCCAGCACCTTGCTCAAAGCCCGGTTGATGCCCCGCGCCCCCCGGCTTCCCCCTATCACCAATAGCACCGGCACGTCGGGCACCAACCCTAGTGAGGTTCGTGCTTCCGCTTGACCAAGCCCGTGGAACTCTATCCGCACCGGGTACCCGGTCACCACGACCTTACGGGCCGGAAAGTAAGCCCGCGAATCCTCCACCGTCACCGCCACCCGCGCCGCCAAGCGGGCGATAAAGCGCACCGCCCAGCCCGGCTCGATGTCGGGCAGGTAAACCAGGATGGGTACCCGCAAAGCCCAGGCTGCCAACGCCACCGGCACGCTGGCGTACCCGCCGGTCGCGAACAACGCTGCCGGCCGCTCTCGACGCCCCAGCCGGTACGCGACACCCCACCCTCGCATCAACTTGACCAGGTTCCGCGCCGCCTGCCGGGGAGCCAGGCCGTGCACCCCCGCCGCCGGCACGCCCACGAAACGTAGCCCGGCCCGTGCGACCAACTGCTCTTCGACGCCTCCCGCTCCGCCGATGTAGAGAACCTCGACCGGCCTCTCAGCGACCAGCGCCTGCACGACGGCCAGACCGGGATAGACGTGTCCCCCGGTTCCCCCACCTGCGATCCAGATGCGCACGCCGGCGCTCTCCCTTCCTGACCTGTTTTCCAACCCGTCTGCCCCGTGAAACGCTCAACAATAACCCCACCCCGGCCAGCGACACCACCATCGCCGAGCCACCGGAACTGATGAACGGCAGCGCGATCCCGGTGAAGGGAAGCAAACCCGTCATCACCGCGACGTTGATCAACGCCTGGAAAGTCAGCCAACAGGTGATGCCACATGCCAGAAGAGCAGCGAAGGGCTCTGAGGCTTCCAGTGCGATTTTGAAACCACGATAGGCCAGGAGCACAAATAGGCCAACCACCACCAGGCAGCCCACAAAGCCCAATTCCTCACCCAGCACCGCGAAAATAGAGTCGGTGTGCGCAGCCGGCAGATAGCCTAACTTCTCCTGCCCTTGCCCCAACCCCACACCAAACAGACCACCGCTGCCTAATGCGATGAGTGCCTGCTGGATGTGGTATCCAACGCGCGTCGGATCACGCCAGATTTGCAGATATTCGTCAATGCGCTGTCTGGCATAGGGCAGTTGGTTGATCAGCACGAGAAACGTGATGCCACTGACGATACCGCCAATCGCCAGTTGGAAGATGTCGGCGCCGGCGAAGAAGAACATCGCCAGCGCGGTCAGCACGATCAACACCGCCGTGCTTATGTCCGGCTGCATCACGATCAAACCGGCCACCATACCGATTAATATGGCAAAAGGTACCAGGCCGTAGGTCACGTCGCGGATCTGGTCACCTTTGGAGGCCAGCCAGGCCGCGACGTAGATCGCCGTCGCCAGTTTCGCCAATTCGCCGGGCTGCACCGAGCCGCCGAAAAAGGACCGCCGCGCACCGAAGCGCTCGTCCCCCACGAAGAGCACCAGAACCAACAGCAACAGCGCCACCCCCATCACCGGCACCGCCACCCGCTGCCACCAATCGTAAGGGATACCGGCCATCACCATCAGCGCGATCAGACCCAGCCCAACCCAAAGGAACTGCCGAGAGGCGATGCGAAAGGAACTCCCGTACTTCTGGTACGACCAGTCGAAGGTCGCGCTATAGACCATCATCAGCCCGATGATGACCAGCCCGGCTACCGCCAGCATCAATATATAATCAGGGTGAGCGCGTCTCAGTTTGGATTCCGGCATTTGCGTGAAGCGTCAAACATCAAACGTGAAGCGTCAAACGTCAAACGTAACTACAGGGCTCGGACCAGTTCTTTGAACCGATCCCCACGCTCGGCGAAATCGCGGAAGGCGTCGAAACTGGTGCCCCCAGGCGAAAGCAGCACTACCTCACCAGGT
>QMOC01000346.1 GCA_003648085.1 Chloroflexota bacterium | reverse complement strand
TGCCGTGACCTTCAAGGAGGCCGCCGAACTGCCGGACGAGGAATACCCGCTGATCCTGACCACGGGGCGCATCATGTTTCACTGGCACACGGGCACGATGACGCGGCGTTCGGAAAAATTGGACAAGGAGGTGTCCGAGGCCTACGTCGAGATCAGCGCCTATGACGCGGACGCACTGGGCATCGGCAAGTCGGAGCGGGTGCGGATCAGCAGCCGGCGGGGCGAGATCGAGGCGCGTGCCTGGGTGACCAAACGTGTCCCACCCGGGGTGGTGTTCATCCCCTTCCACTTCGCCGAGGCCGCTGCTAATGTGCTGACCCACGCTGCGCTGGACCCTGTAGCCAAGATTCCGGAGTATAAGGTCTGCGCGGTCAGAGTGGAGCCTGTGTAGTGCTGATCCGACATGGGTACTTGCGTCTTTTCTCAAAGTGAGTATACTATTGCAGCACCGATAGCCTTCAGGCATCACCAGCAATGCTACTCGCTGAGACAAATGAGGTGATCTTGATGGATCCTGACCCCCTTGATGCAGCCACGTTCGATCCTTCTTTGGCGGAGCGAGTGACGCCGGAGTGGGAGAAGTTATTCACTTGTATGCAATGTGGCACGTGTACCTCTTCCTGTCCCACCGCCTATGCGATGGATTATGCACCGCGCCAGTTATGGCAGATGATGCGGCTGGGGATGGAAGAGAGGGTGCTGAATAGCCGTACTTTTTGGCTATGTACCGTCTGCAAATCGTGCCAGGTGCGGTGTCCACGGGGCATTGCGCTCACCGACACGATGGTCGCTCTCAAAGAGTATGCCACCCATAAGGGGATCAACGTCCCCACGGGTATGCAGATTCTCGGCGAGACCGTCACCGCGAAGTACAACATCTCTGGCGACGATAACACCTCCCGTCAGATCTGGAGCGAGAACCTCCCCTCTGCTCCTCTTGGCGTCAGGCCCCGGCGCCGGCGGGCGGAGGTGGTCTATTTCATCGGCTGTGTCGGCTCCTTCTATCCCCGCGTCTACTCCATCCCCCAGTCGCTGGTGCAGGTGCTGGAGCGGGCCGAGGTGAAGTTCACCACCCTGGGAGAGGATGAGTGGTGCTGTGGCTATCCGCTTTACGTGGCCGGGATGGGGGAGCGACTGGTCGAATTGGCACGCCATAACGTGGAGCAGGTCCGCAGGGTGGGGGCCCGGCGCGTTATCTTTACCTGTCCTTCCTGCTACTACGCCTGGGCTCACCTCTACCCAGAGGTGGTGGATGTCTCCGGCATCCGGTTACAGCACGCCACGGAGTTCCTGACCGAGTTGCTCGCCAATGACGGATTGGCGTTGGGGCCGGTGGAGGAAGTGGTGACCTACCATGACCCCTGTGACCTGGGGCGCAAGAGCGGCGTGTACGACGCGCCACGGGAGGTGCTGGCGCGCATCCCGGGGCTGGAACTGCGGGAGATGGCCGCCAGTCGCGAGAACTCCCTTTGCTGCGGCGGCGGCGGTGACGTGGAGATCGCAGACCCCACCGTCTCCACCGGGGTGGCGGGGCGCAGGCTGGCGCAGGTGGCGGCAACCGGAGCCCGTTACGTCGCTTCCGCCTGCCAGCAATGCAAGCGCACACTCCAGGAGGGGGCCCGCCGCCACAAAATCCGTGTGCGGGCTATAGACGTCGTTGAACTGGTCTTGAAGTCCCTCAACGCTGCCGAGGCCTGAAGGCGTCTCGTTCGTAAAGTTTTGGTTCTGGCTCGTCCGGGTTAGGAGGGGGCAAGTGAAACTTCGCAAGGTGTTGGAACTCATTGAGGGCAAACTGATCACCAAGAATGTGGATCTGAACCAGGAAGTCCAGATGGGCTGCGGTGCTGATCTGATGAGCGACGTCCTGGCTTTCACCCACGAGGGGACCTTGCTGATGTCCGGGCTCACCAATCCCCAGGTAGTGCGTACGGCCGAGATGGCCGGTATCAAGGCCATCGTCTTTGTGCGCGGCAAGATCCCTCCATCGGAGACCGTTGCTCTGGCCGAGGAGAAGGGTATCCCTCTGCTGGCCTCTAAGTACACAATGTTTGAGACTTGTGGTCGGCTGTATCAGGCCGGGCTTCCCAGTTGTGGCCTCTTTGAACTTACTTTGCGCCGCTGGCGTGAGGCCTTTGAAAACAAGGGCTAAAGTGGAACAGAGAACCGCGAAAGAGATTACCAAACTTCAGGAACTGGCCTATGAACTTAAGGTAGGACAGGCTATGACCAAGGAGGTGATCACTGTCTCCCCATACTCTACCATGGCTGAGTTCATGGAGGTGCTGCGTGTCAACCGTATCTCCGGAACGCCCGTGCTCGAAGAGGGGCGCATGATCGGCATCGTCAGCATCGAGGACCTGATCAAGGCGCTGGCAGCCGGCGAACTGAACGCCACGGTGGGCGAGAAGATGACCCCCAATCCGGTGACCCTCTACGCCGACGAGCCCCTCGTGCACGCCGTGAGTAAGTTCAGCGAACTCCGCTTCGGTCGTTTCCCCGTCATCAATCGAGCAGGGGAACTGGTCGGTATTATCACTCAGGGGGACATTGCGCGGGCGATGCTCAGGCGGCTGGAGGTGGACTACCACGAGGAGGAGATCCACCGCTATCGCGCCAGTCACATCTTCGAGGATATTATCGCCGATGAGATCGCCCTTGTCTTCGGCTATCGCGTGGCCGCGAGAGATTTCGAGCGGGCCGGGGAGGCCTCCAGCGGGCTGAAGAGAACACTGAGCCGGCTGGGTATCCATCCACGGGTGATCCGCCGCGTGGCCGTCGCTACCTACGAGGCGGAGATGAACATCGTAATTTATACCGACGGAGGTGAGATCGTCGCCGAGGTACGGCCCGGCCGGATCAGGATCGAGGCTCTGGACAAAGGCCCCGGTATCCCGGATATCGAACAGGCGATGCAACCGGGCTTCTCCACCGCTCCTGAGTGGGTGCGGGAGATGGGTTTCGGTGCGGGGATGGGCTTGCCCAACATTCAGGCCTCTGCCGATGAGATGAAATTGGAGTCTACTGTAGGTGTCGGCACTCATCTGGACATCATCATCTATTTTGACGAAAGGAAGGGAACATGAAACTTCGAGAGATTGCCACTGCACTCGACCTTCAGGTACAGGCAGCAGCGGGGAAACTGGACGTAGAAGTCACAGGGGGCTACGCCTCGGACCTCCTGAGTTGTGTGTTGGCTAAAGCCCAGAAGGGCAATATATGGGTCACCCTGCAGGCGCACCCCAACATTGTGGCCGTGGCATCGCTGCTGGACCTGGCCGGCATCGTCATCACCGAGGGGCGGAAGCCTGAGCCCGACACGGTGGAAAAGGCCAATGAGAAAGGCGTGCCAATCTTGACCACTCCTCACGCTACCTTCACCCTCGTGGGCGAACTGGCGAAACTGGGGGTGGTTGGTGTGGATTGATGCTGATCTTTTGATTTACAAATCTGCCAATCTTAAATCTCTTCACAGGAGGCTGGTATGAGCCTGAAGATTCTGGATAAGGGGGCAGTGGCCCCGCTGGTTAATGCGTTGATGGCCGATTATCGGGTCATCGGGCCACGGGCGAAAGGCCCCACATTTGCCTTCGGGCCGATCAACGACCCGGCCGAGCTACGGCTTGACTACAATACCACCATTCTGCCACCTAAGAAGGTGTTGCAACCTCCTCAGGAGCGGCTGGCTGCTTTCACGATGCTGGGAGAGCCGCACGTGGAGCCGGTTATCGAGGCTGGCCCGACGGTGCTCCTGGGTGTGCATACGTGCGATCTGCACGCTATTCGGCTGTTGGATAAAGTCTTCTCCCAGGACTGCCCCGATGCTCACTATTTGGAGCGGCGGCGACAGACTATCATCGTCAGCCTGGAATGCCTGGAGCCGTGCGACGAGCACTCCTTCTGCAAGAGTATGGGAACGCTGACTGCCGATGAGGGGTA
>QMOC01000345.1 GCA_003648085.1 Chloroflexota bacterium | reverse complement strand
TACGGCATCTTCCGTTACCTTTACCTGATTCATGTCAGAGGGATGGGCGGTGCGCCCGAGGAGATCGCGCTCTCCGATCGCCCGCTGCAAGCTACGGTCGTCCTTTGGGGCTTGAGCGTCATCGTAGTGATGTACTTCCTGGGATAGAGTACCGCAGTGGAGAAGGAGCGCTTCTCAATAGGGTGTGGCTAAAATCAGTGGGATGTCCGGCTTCAGCCGGAAAATCCCCGCTGAAGCGGGGCCTCCGGCCTTTTCTCCCCACGAATTTTAGCCAGACCCTTCTCAATGCTGGACGGTGATCCGTATCTGGTCGGGCGGCGGGAAGTTGCCCCTTTGGTCAACGACCGTCAGACGCAGGGTATAAGCCCCTGCCGGCAGATCATCGGTGTCCAACACTGCCAATGTGCCATTGATGACCGGGGACGTGTGGATGTCTCCGATGACCGACCACGAGGTAGGTTGTTTGCCGGTCCCCAACTCCACTTTGTAGAATTGGAAATCATCCATCTCAGGCAAGATGGCCGTGCCTCTGATTTCCACCTCACCGGTCACTATGGCTCCGTCGAGGGGATAAGTAATCGCAATGTGGTTGAGTTGATCCCGGTGCCCTTCTGCATTGGCTCCCCTTTGGCTTCCGGGGGTCAGGATCGCGCAGATGCTCCAGTGGTTCAGGGCTGGCCGTTTTTCCCCCGTCCGTTCGTATAGTTGCGCTACTTCACAATGAGCATCGGCGTAGTCGGGAATGAAGTTCAATAGTGATTCAAAGGCGCTGATGCTCTCCTCAACGTCATTCTCCGCCTCGTAAGCGTAGGCCAGCATGCCGTAAACCCAAGGCTGGTCGGGATTGGCATCGCGAATGGCCTCATACTGGGCAATGAGGTCATCCAGGTCGTGCCTGATCCTGTGCCCGGCGCCTATCACACTGAACTCCTGTAGATTGATTGCACTCCTATACGCCTCCGTCTGTCTAGGATCAATCCGCACAGCCCGTTCGTAGAGGGACAGGGCCTCGTCAATCCTTCCAAAACCCTGGGCCAGGATGTGCGCTTTGGCAGTATAGGCCACAGCCGAGCCCGGATTCAGAGCCAATGCCCGCTCAACCTGCTGTAATGCCTC
Source organism: Chloroflexota bacterium (assembly GCA_003648085.1). Classification (GTDB taxonomy): domain Bacteria; phylum Chloroflexota; class Anaerolineae; order B4-G1; family B4-G1; genus B30-G15. Next base: position 2,827 of record QMOC01000345.1, on the reverse strand, counting down.
TTCGGGTGGTCTCACACTATCCTGTAGAAAAGTGAGAGCCAGGCTCACGTGCAAACCGACATCTCCGGGCTGTGCAGCGAGGCCTCGCTCATAGGCCTGCACAGCCTGACCGAAATCCCCCAGCCCACGGTACAGGTCCCCCAACGCTAACTCCGGGGCGGCCAGGCCGCGATTTACTTCAGCCGCTTCCCGATATTGCTCTATGGCCTCTGTTATCTTCCCCAACTGCGCCAGTGTGTCGCCGATGGCAAGTATAGTTGGCACGTGGTGAGCGTCGGCGTCCAGCGCCTGCTGGTAGATTTGAAGCGCCTCGTTGTGCTGGCCGCGGGCGTGGTAAAAGCCACCCAGAGCGAGGTATGAATCGGGCGCACTGAGGTTCAAGGCAATAGCGGTCTCATATTCATTGAGCGCTGCTTCGATCCGACCCTCCCCGAAATAGCCCTTTGCCAAAGCAAGATGCGCACTGACACTCCCCGGTTGCAGCGTGACCGCTTTTTGGTAAGCCGCCATCGCCTTCTCCTGAAACCCACGAATCTGGTAGGCCCAGCCCAGGGCTACGAGGGCCTCCACGCTACCGGGTTCTTTGGCCACAGCCCGCTGGTAGGCCGCCAGTGCCTTTTCTGCCTGGCCTTGCCTTGCATATAGATCGCCCAAGGTGATCTCCGCCCAGGCGCTGCCCGGGTTCCTTTCCACTGCCGTTCTGGCCCAGGCGAGAGCCTGCTTTGGCTGGCCCAGGGCCTGGTAGATCTGGATCAGAGCCCTATAAGCGCCGCTCGAATTCGGTTCCAGGGCCACGGCTTTCTTGTACTCAGCCAGAGCGGGTGAGAAGTCGGCCTGATGCAGGTAAGCATCGCCCAGGGCGACGTGGGCCGAGCCGGATATGGGGGCGATCGCGATTGCGGCGCGAAGCAGATCCAGCGCCCGTTGTTGCTGACCACAGGCCTGGTAGATGCGGGCCAGGTTGATGTACCCGCTGGGATCGGCCGGGGCAGCCTCTACCGCCCGCCGGAACTGCTCTTCCGCTCTTGCGGGGTCGGCCTGGGCCTCATAGAGTTGCCCCAGCGCAAGGTAGCCTGCCACAGACCTCGGCTGGACTTCTATCGCCGACTTGAACATCCGCTCCGCTGCCGAGTAGTCTCCACCAGCCTTGTATAAACCGCCTAGAGCCAGATAGCCATCGGCATAGCCGGGGGTCACGGTAATCGCCTGCCGATACGCCGCTTCCGCCGCTTCCCACTCCCCACGCACCCGGTACCAATCTCCCAGCGCCACCCAGGCCCGACTTGAGGCTGGAGCAGCCTCGACCGCTGCCTGGAACTGCGCCTGTGCCTGTTGGTACTGGCCCTGGACGCGGTACATCTGTGCCAGGCGGATATGCCCACCGGCGTCGGTGGGGGCCACGGCAATGGCCTGTCGGTAGGCTCTCTCGGCAGCGACGAAGTCTCCCCTGGACAGGTATAATTCTCCCAGGGCGATGTAGCCGCTGCTGTTCCCCGATACCAGTTCACTGGCTAACTGACGGGCCTCAATCTTCGACCGCGCTCTACTCCACTGATACAGAAGATCCAGGATGGTCTGGCTATCACCGCTGGAGGCTACGGCAATGGCCCGCTGGTAGGCCTCCTCAGCCGCTGCGAAGTCACCCTGTCGTCGGTACCAGTCGCCCACTTGAATATGGGCCTTGACAGAGGCGGGAGCCGCATCAACGGCGGCCTGGAACTGAGCCAATGCCTCTTCAAACCGACCTTGGGCCTGATAGAGTTGGCCTAAACCGATATAGCCACGCGCATCAATAGGCGCCACCGCGATGGCTTGCCGGAAGGCTCTCTCCGCAGCGGTGTAATTCCCTTGAGCCTGATACAGTTTTCCCAGAGCGATGTAGCCACTTTGATTGCCTGAGACCAACTCCTGCGCCAGATGGCGTGCCTCCGTCTCCGAACTCGCCTCGGCCCACCTGCGGAGTTTCTCCAGAACCGTCTCCATATCGCCCCTGGAGGCGACGGCAATGGCCTGCATGTAGACCTCTCGCGCGGTCTCGACGTTGCCTCGCTGCTGGTCCCAATCACCCAACCGCACGTGGGCCTCAACAAAGGTGGGAGCCGCCCTCACAGCGGCCTGGAACTGAGCCAAGGCCTCATCATATCGTCCCTGAGATTGGTAGAGTTGTCCCAGGTTGACGTAACCATCCGGATCGGTGGGCCCCATAGCAATAGCCTGCTGAAAGGCCTCCTCCGCCTTTTCAACATCACCCTGCAGACGATACCAGTCGCCCAGTTGAACGTGGGCCTGCGCTGAGGCCGGGGCGACCTCGACGGCAGCCCTGAACATACTCAGGGCCTGGTCATGGCGACCTTGTACCTCGTAAGTCTGGCCCAGGCCGATGTAGCCTCTGGGCTCGGCGGGGGCCACGGCAATCGCCTGTTGGTAGGCCTCCTCAGCCGCAGCCCAATTGCCCTTGCTCAGATGCAGTTTTCCCAGAGCCACATAGCCAGTACTGTCTCCGGGGGCCACAGTGACGGCCTGCTGGTAAGCCTCCTCGGCCCTCTCAGCCTTGCCCCGCAGGCGGTACCAGTCGCCCAGTTGGACGTGGGCCTGCGCCGAGGCCGGGCTGACCGCGATAGCAGCCTTAAACTGGGCCAGGGCCTCATCCTCCCGTCCCTGCACCTGGTAGACCCACCCCAGGCCCAAGTAGCCCCTTGGATCTGTTGGAGCCACGGCGATCATTCGCCGGTAAGTTTCCTCGGCTGCAGTTCGCTCACCCGTACTCAAATATAGTTCGGCCAGGGCGAGGTAGCCGCTGGGGTCGGCGGGGGCCACCTCAATCGCC
>QMOC01000344.1 GCA_003648085.1 Chloroflexota bacterium | reverse complement strand
TGAAGTCGCCGGGCTACAGAGCAGCGGGGGATCAATCCCCCTTACTTGCCGCAAAGACCGTTTTCCTGCTGTGTTGCGGCGTAAGCCCGACTCGTCGGGCGCCGCTTCGTAGCACGGGCACTTAATGCCCGTGCGGGCCGCGTGAGAAAGTGTCAACTCATTCTGAACCATCCCGAAAAGTAATAGTAAGGAGGGGGAGACATAGTTGGATGAGCGATGTCCGCGTCCTTTACATTGAAGACAACCCTGAAAATCGCTTGCTCGTGAGGCGCGTTTTGGAGGCAGAGGGTTATTCCGTTCTGGAAGCACAGGACGGTCTTTCCGGGTTGGAAGTGGCCCTTCAGACGCGGCCGGACTTGATCCTGTTGGACATCTGCCTGCCGGAGGTGGACGGCTATGACCTGGCCAGGCGCTTCCGCAACACGCCCGATTTGCAACATGTGCCCATCTTAGCCATCACGGCCAACGTGATGAAAGGGGATCGGGAGCGCACATTGGCGGCAGGTTGCGATGGTTATATCCAGAAACCCATTGATATAGACCGATTGCCGGAGCAGGTCAGGGCAGTACTGGAGAGAACCTCCACATAGGGACTGCTATGGGCGTACAACCGCAGGACGCCACGATCCTCGTCGTTGAAGATAATCTCCAAAGTTTCGTGCTCATCACGCGCCTGCTGGCCTATCTCGGCGTGAAGAAGTGCGAATGGAAAGCCTCAGGCTGGCAGGTGCTGGAGTTCGCGGAGGCACTGCCGCGCATTGACCTGATCCTGATGGACATCTTCTTGCCGGAGGAGGATGGGTATCAGGTACTGGACAGGCTACGTGCTCATCCGCGCTTTAAGGACACTCTCATCGTCGCTGTGACCGCCGACGCCTCTTTTGAGAACATGAAACGCGCCCGCAACGCCGGCTTCGACGGCTTCATTGGCAAGCCGCTCGATCCAGATCGCTTCCCTAACCAGATTCGCCGCATCCTCCGAGGGGAGGCCGTCTGGGAACCGGGGTGATCCGGGCATCAAGGGTGGATGAATAGTTATGCCATCGCCAGGCTCGCCGGAACGATCCCGCATCCCGACCACCGGGATGCGCGGAGGGCTGGGCAGGACCCTGTTGACCGCCTTCCTGATCTTGGCGATTGTGCCGCTGAGTGCCATCAGTTGGTACACCACCGTGCGGGAGCGACATGACATCCAACGTGAGGTCATTGCCAAGTTATCCCTCGTCGCCGCGGTGACGGAAATGCAGGTCCGTCAATGGATCGAAAGTCGTGTCGCAGGTTTGGCGTTTGTGGCGGCTCAGCCGGTCATTCGGGAAAACGTGGTTTCCCTGGCCGACGGCACTGATGCCGGGACTGCTCGTGAGACGTTGCGCACCCAATTGCGTGCCGTACTGGAACATGATCCTGCTCTGCGCTGCCTGGCTGTGCTGGATAGCGAAGGCCGGGTGCTGGTCTCTACTGACCCGCAGAGCGAGGGCTCGCCGGCAGAACAAACGAGTGCGCTTGAACTTGAACAAGATTCCGGCCTTCACTTCATCACGCTTGATCCAGCCGCTGACGTGGGCTTGGTGATCACTCAGCGCATCACCGGCCTGGACGGTAGGGGTGGAGGAGGGCCGTCATTGTTGCTGACCGGCTGGCTAAATCTGGGCGACCTGGCTCAGACTATGCAGACGGTGGCCGCACTGGATGAGGCGGCAGAAGTCTACCTAGTGGATGCTACCGGGATGGCGTTGCCCCTGGGACGGGAGGTCTCCAGTCAAGGGATCGAGGCTGCACTGGCGGGCGAGGACGGGGAGGGACTCTATGAGAACTACACCGCTGTACCCGTCATTGGGGTCTATCGCTGGATACCGGAACTTGGGCTGGCATTGGTAGCAGAGCAGGCTCAAGAACAGGCCTTCGCCAGGACCGACAACGTCACCGCTACCGTCATCGGTGCCACACTGATAGTAGCGCTTGCTACTGCGATTGTGGCTGCGGTCGTGACACGGCAGATCACACGCCCGGTCGTGCGACTGACCGAGTCGGCGCTCCGCATCGCGGAGGGAGATCTGGAGCAGCAGGTGCCTGTCAAATCGCGGGATGAAATCGGCATCTTAGCCTATGTGTTCAACCGCATGGCGGCGGAACTGAAGGCCCTGTACGACGATTTGGAGGGCAAGGTCGCCCAGCGCACGGCTCTTTTGCAGAGGGCCAATTATCAGATCCAGCGGCGGGCCATCCAACTTGCCGCCACCATTGAGGTCAGCCAGGCCGCCACCTCGATTTTGGACCCCGATCAATTGTTGCGGGAGGTGGTGCGGCTGATACACGACCGTTTTGTTTATTCCTACGTTGGCATTTACTTGTTGGATGAGAGGGGAGAATGGGCTATACTGAGAGAAGCAACGGGTGGTAGAGAGGAGGTGGCAGCCGCCAAAGCACAGCCTGTGCGAGTCGGGGGTGGGAGCGCGGTTGGGCAGGCCGCACAGACGGGGGAGCCCTACACTGTTAGGTGGGATGTGGGGAGTTCACAGCGGGCGTTCTCATCTCCCTACATTCGTGCGGAGGCGGCGCTGCCGCTTAAATTAGGCGAACGAGTCATCGGCGTGCTCGATGTCCTCAGCACCTATGAGGGCGGGTTTGATGATGACGATGTCTCTGTCTTGCAGAATGTCGCCAACCAGACCACCATTGCGCTGGAAAACGCCCGCGCCTACGATAAAGAGAAGGAGACGGCCCGTCGCCTGCGCGAGACGGAGGAGTTCCGCTCCCGCTTCCTGGCTCACATGAGCCACGAATTGCGCGAGCCGCTGACGAACATCATTGGCTTCTCCCGCCTGATCCTCAAGGGGCTCGATGGCCCTGTAAACGATCAGCAGCGACAGGATCTCCAGATCATTTACGCCAATAGTCAGCATCTCTTGGGCCTGATCAATGACCTGCTGGACATTTCGCAGATCGAGGCGGGGCTGATGGAGTTGCAGTTCCAGGAACTGGACCTGGCGGGGGTGATCAAAAGCGTGATGGCCACCACCGGTGCGCTGGTACGTGACAAGGACATCGAGTTGCGCCAGGAGATCGCGCCGGACTTGCCCACGGTATGGGCCGACGCGGCTCGCATCCGTCAGGTGTTGCTCCGTCTGCTGACCAATGCAGCCCGGTCCATCGAGCAAGGGTGCATTGCCGTGCGTGCCTGGGCCAACGGCCATGAGGTCCGGGTCAGCGTGAGCGACACGGGAGCGGGCATCGCTCCTCAGGATCAGGAGCACGTCTTCGAGCGGTTTGAGCAGGGGGAGCAGGGTGCAGGTGGGGTTGGTTTGGCGTTGAGTAAAGAGTTCGTCGAACTACACGGCGGGCGTATCTGGGTGGAGAGCCAGGTGGGGGGGGGCTCGACTTTCACATTTGCGCTGCCGCTGCGGTCTGGCGCTTCAGGGGAGAGCGAAGCGTTGAGGAAAATCTAGGAATGGCGATGGCACAACCCACTATGACACGAGATGAAATACGGCGATTATTGGTCGAGGAATTACCCTCCATAGTTCAAATCCCTGGGGTGCGTCGCGCATTGGATAGGACCTATGCCCAGCGGAAGGACGTGCGGGCTATTTTGGAGCACCTGGATGCACTACGGGAGGATTTCAACCGTCAAATGGCGGAGTCCGCTCGGCGGCAGGCCACCTTTGAGCAGCGGATGGAGATCCTGCGGGAAGACTTCAACCGCCAGATGGCGGAGTTCGCCCGTCGGCAGGACACTTTCGAACAGAGGATGGAGGCCCTGCGGGAGGATTTCAACCGCCAGATGGCGGAGTTCGCCCGTCGGCAGGAAGAGCATTCCCAGCGGATGGCGGAATTTGCCCGCCGGCAGGACGCCTTTGACCAGCGGATGGAGGCCCTGCGGGAGGACTTCAACCGCGCCTTCACCGAGTTCGGCCGCCGGTTGGACGAGCACATCCGGCGCGTAGAGTCCCACATC
>QMOC01000343.1 GCA_003648085.1 Chloroflexota bacterium | reverse complement strand
CCTTCCCGCCGGGGAGCACCGCCCAGCAGTTCAGCGTCCCCATCCTGGCCGACGATGAGGACGAGGCCAGGGAAGATTTCTACGTGCGTCTGAGCAACGCGGTCAACGCCGCCATCGCCGATTACGATGGTGTGGGGTATATTTATGATCGAGGCGCGACCGTCATCTATCTGCCGTTGGTGATGCGCGATTAGAACGCGGATGGCAGGACAGGAACGGATCATCTTGTTCAACCTGCTGCCGGTCTTGGGGTTACTGCTGCTCTCCGCCCTAGGCTGTGGACACACGATGACACCTACCTCCACCCCGCCACCCATCTTGGCGGATTCCTTCTACTACGGCCGGGCATATGTGGATGCCAACGGTAACGGCCAGGTGGACGAGGGCGACCCACCGCTCGAAGGGGTGATCCTCATCGCCACCGATGCCGAAGGGCTCTCCGGCAGCGGGCGCACGGATGCGGAGGGCCTGGCGACCGCCTGGTGGCCCGCCGGAAGTACGTACCCCATCACGCTGCGGATGAAGCCGCCAGAGGGGTACATCCTTGTCGGGCCGGAGGAAGTGGTGCTGCAAGAGGGGGAGTATTACGTCGCGGACTTCCTCTTCGTCCCTGCCGCCACGCCGGAGCCTTTTGACGAGGTCGCTTTCTGGGAGAAGTTCCCTCTGCCCGACGATGCCGAGATAGCGCCGGTGGTGGAGGGGTTCGACCTGGGCTTCGCCACGGGGCTGACCGAGCCGCAGGTCTTCGACTTCTACGCCGCCTGGCTGCGGGAGGAGGGCTGGCGACAGCAGGCCCCCACCGAGGCGATGGTCACGCTCCCCCACGAGGTCTGGCGCAAGGGAGAGGCTGAGTTGCGCATCGAGATCGAGGGGCTGGATGAGCGGGGGCGCACCGTCGTCTGGGTGCAGGTGGCTAAGCGAACCGAATGAAATGGGCCTGGCTAAGGTGAGTGAGAGGAAAGGCCGGACGCCCCGCTTCAGCGGGGATTTTCCGGCTGAAGCCGGACGCTCAGGAGAGGGCTTTACATTCGTCTCCAATCAGGCCACCGCCGGGGGAGGCGGGATCACCTTGTTAAACACCATGGCCAGCAGGTGCGACGCACTACTTCTTGCCACGGGGGCCGGCAGCGATGGCCTCTTCGTAGACGGCGAGCAGGCGGGCGGTGGCGACCGGAACTGCGTAGCGCTGCACCGCCTGCGCGGCCTCTCGTCCCAGTGCCCGGCGGCGTGGTTCCTCGGTCAATAACGCCAGCACTGCGCCGGCGAAGTCATCCTCTTGGGCCGGCACAAGCAGCCCCCCTCCCTCGGAGAGGACGTCCACCGGTCCCGGTGCCTCCACTGCCACCACGGGAGTACCGGCTGCCATCGCCTCTATCAGTACCAGTCCCTGCGTCTCCGTCACGGAGGGGAAGACGAATACATCAGCGGCGGCGGCGTAATGCGGTATCTCGTCGTGAGGAACGGCGCCGGTGAAGATCAAATGCCCGCCGAGGCCGAGTTTCTGTGCTGTGCGTCGCAGGCCGCGCTCGTGCAGCCCTTTGCCCACCAGCACCAGCCGGGCCTGGGGGCGTGCGGCCACGATTCTGGCAAAGGCACGCAGCAGAAAGTCGAGGTTCTTCTCCTCGGCCAACCGGCCCACGTATAGCAGCACCTCGGCATCCTCCACCCCCAGGGCGGCGCGAACGCGCTGCGGCTCCAGGTCGTGATACATGCTCAGGTCCACCGGCGTCGGCACGACCATCACCGGCACGTCGGTATCGAACACGCGCAGAATGAAGTCCCGGATGCTCGGCGTGGGAGCCACGATGCGGGTGCACCTGTCCAAATAACGGCCAACGATCTCCTCCGTGATCCTGCCGGCCAGGCGCGGCGCGATAGGGATGTAGTACTGGGCGTACTCGTCGTAACGGGTGTGGAAGGTGAAGACCAGCGGCAGGTGCAGGTCGCGCGCGAAAGCGGCCGCCACTCCGCCCATTACGAAGGGATGCTGGCTGTGGATCAGGGCCGGCTTGATGCCGCGCACCGTGGGCGCCATCGGCGTCTTGAAGGGGATCACCAACGAAAGATCCAGTCGCTCGGGCAAGTCGAGGGCGGGGAAGCGAAAGATGTAGGGCTCCTCGTCCTCGTAGTTGCCGAACTCAGGGGCGATGATGTGCACTTCGTGGCCTGCCGCGATCAAGCCCTGGCGAAACAAGGCGATGGACATCACCACCCCACTGACGATTGGCTTGTAGGCATCGCTGAAGATGACGATGCGCATTCACTACCTCCCCGCCTGCGCGAACTCGGCGATGGCCTGTTCCGAGAGTGGATGGTCGCCCAACGCCAGCAGCAGGTTCAGCGGCACGGTTACGTGGTCGGCACCGGCCAGCACCGCCCCCACCACCTCGCTCACGCTGCGGAAACTAGCGGCCAGGACCTCGCTCGTCCCACCGGTGACCTCGACGACGGCGGCGATCTCCGCCACCAGCGCCAGCCCATCGCCCAGTAGCCGTGTGGCGCGGTTGACGTAGGGAATGATGCAGTCGGCGCCGGCCTCGCAGGCCAGTAATGCCTGGTGGACGCTGAAGACGGCCGTAGCAGCGCAGGTGAGCCCATCCTCCGCCAGTCGGAGCAACAGTGCCAGGTTCTCGGTCGTGCAGGGGATCTTTAATCCTACGTGCCCAGGGCGCAACGCGGCGAAACGGTGTGCTTCCCTCTCCCGTTCCTCGACAGTGGGAGCGGTGAGTTGGTAGAAGACCAGTCCCTCGCCCAGCACGTCGCACAACTCCGGGATGATTTCCTCGGCGGCCCGACCCGTGCGGGCGATGAGTTTGGGATTGGTAGTGATGCCGGCGACGAAGCCCAGTTCCGCCGCCCGGCGGGCGTCCTCCACAGATGCCGAATCGAGGTAGATAGCCATTTTGTACTCTCCTTTGGGTTGTCTGCGCCCAAGTATACCATGTCTGGTACCAAAGCGGAAAACGCGATGTGTGAGACGTGACCGATGGGAAACCATCACCAAAGGTGCGCTTATCCGTTCGATGCGTCCCAAAAATCCATTGACAGTGCACCTCACGCAGAGAGTGCAAAACTTGCGGCCAGTGCCCAAATAGGTGTACAATATGTTGGATGCTGGATACTGGATGCAGGTGCCAGGTCTCAAGTATCGAGCATCAAATATCAAGTCAGTAAGGGAGGTCGAAGATGAACGCGAGAAAGAACCATCGTCCACTGTTCCTGAGCGGCATCTTCCTGCTGCTGGCAGCGCTGGCCTGCAACATATCGGGGCCGGCAATGCCCACGGAAGTACCACCCACAGCGCCCCAGGTGGGAGAGGCCAGCCCCACGCCATCTCCACCCCCTGCTCCCACCGATACTCCTGTCCCCGACATCTCCGGTCCGGGCGGCTGCACGCTCAACGCGGCCTATGTGGCCGATGTCACCGTCCCGGACAACACTGAGTTCGCCCCCGGCGAAGCCTTCACCAAAGTATGGCGCGTGCGCAACTCCGGCACCTGCACCTGGGAGGCAGGCACGCAATTGGTCTTCGTCTCCGGCGAGCCGATGGGCGGGCCAGCGGCGGTGGACGTCCCATCGGTGGCCCCCGGCTCCAACACCGACATCAGCGTGGGCTTGGTCGCGCCGACCGCGCCCGGCACTTATCGAGGCACCTGGCAGTTGCAGAGCCCGGAGGGGGTGCGCTTCGGCAGCCAGATCTACGTCCAGATCATCGTGCCGGAACCGGCCACAGCGACCCCCACGCCGACAGAGGAGCCCACGGAGACGCCGACGGTGGAAGTGACGGAGACACCGACGGAGGAAGCGACAGCAACACCGACCGCAACCTCAACAACTCCGCCGGAAGTTACCGTCACTCTCTCTCCATCCAGCAAGGGACAGGTTGACGGTGGAGGGGAAATCCACAGTCCATCCAACGCGGGAGACACTCCGGACAACCTGGGACTGCAGGGTTTCCTCACT
>QMOC01000342.1 GCA_003648085.1 Chloroflexota bacterium | reverse complement strand
GTATGGGAGTGGAGGCTAATGCGGTCAGCACAGGCAGGTCTGCTGACAGGGACCAGGCCAAGGCTCCGCCGATGAGGATGATGAGAAGGCCCAGGGCGATGAGAGCAACGAGATGGCTTCGTCGGCGGCGGGATGCCGGCGCAGCGGCGGCAGGCGAGGAAGGCGGCTTGGGGGGCGGTGGAGAGGTCACCCGGCGGCGAGCCCAGCGCAGCGCGGCGTGGGCACGGGGGTCGTGGGGATCGCAGGCCAGCGCATGAGCGACGTAGGCCAGGCTGACGCGGGGATCGTCGCTCAGCCACGCCATCCACAGCAGGGCGGTCACGTTGGTGGGATCGAAGATCAGCACGGTGCGGAATTTGCGCCGTGCTTTGGCTTTCTGTCCAGCACGGGCTGCAGCCTGACCATCTCGCAGCAGCGTGGCGATGCGGTTTTCCATCGCACCTCATCTTTCTTATCTTTGGTGGATCAGCCGTCAGAACTCCCTCAGCCGTTCCATCAATTGTTGGGGCGTGTCTGCCATGAGGGGTACGTAAAGGATGTCTGGATAGTGGGTCTCGAAGAAGCCGAAGAGATCGTCGCCCCAGGCAGCGGGATTGACGGCGATGACGCGGCGGAAGTCCAGGTCGCCAATGCCAGCGTCGTCGGCGCTGCCACCGATGGTGAAGCGGTGTGCGTCCCAGGCTCCCTCGACGACGGCGCTGGCCCAGGCTGCATCGGCCCCCGGTGGCAGTAGTACGTAGGTGCGGGCGTAGGGAGCACGCGGCCTCCCTCGGGGCGGTGGGGGCTGTGCGGGCGGCTGAGGCGGCATAGCAGGTAGGCTCTCTAGGGCGATCCTCAACGCATCGGGGCTCTCCGCCTCTAGTGGCACGTAGATAACACCGGGGTAGTGGGTCTCAAAGAAGGCGTGCAAATCGTCGCCCCAGGCAGCGGGATTGACGGCGATGACGCGGCGGAAGTCCAGGTCGCCGATGCCGGAATCGTCGGCGCTGCCGCCGATGGTAAAACGGTGCGCGTCCCAGGCCGCGTCCACCACCGCCTGTGCCCAGGCCGCGTCTGCCTGCGGCGGGAGGAGTACGTAGGTGCGGGAGTAAGGGGTGCGGGGGCAGCCCCGTGGTGGCGGCGGTGGGTCGAGGTAAGGGCGTGGGTTGAGGTAATCGGCGTTGGCGGGCATCTTCAGGCCCTCAACGTACAGCGAAAGGTGCAGGTGAGGACCGCTGGTTGCGCCCGTCTCGCCGGCGGTACCGATCACGTCCCCGGCCTGCACTGCCTGTCCCTCTTCCACCGGCACGTCGGTCATATGGGCATAGAGCAGCGTTACCTGCCCCACTCCTTCCACCTGGCTGCGCACGTAGACGTGGTGACCATAGCCGGTCTCGAGCATCTTCTTGCGGGTGACGACGCCGTCCAGACAGGCGCGGATGGGAGAACTGGCCGGATCGTCGTATTTGACGTGGAGGTCAACTCCGTTGTGACCGCCGTGCAGCGAATGGGCGTAGGAGGTATCGTAGTAGTGCTGCTGGTTCTCACCGTAGAATTGGGTATAGTGGCGGAACTCGGTGGGCCAGATGAAGCGCAATTGCTCCGGATGCGGCATGCGGGAGCGAGCCGCAACTCGGGCGACGACCGGGCACGGCTGCCCGTCGGCGTCCATCCACACCTGCGAGGCATAGGTCGGGTCGGGCGAGCGGAGGATGAAGGCGTAAACGGCCTGGATGCGCGGCCAATAGTCCTGGTACCAGGGCCAATCGTAGTGGCACTCATCGTACTGAGTGCAGGTGAAGTAGAACTCGGCGTACTGGTCGCCCTTGATGGCGCTATTAGTGTTGGGGTTGACGTTGGCAAACTCAGAGATGACCAGCGGCTTGGTCTTGAAGGTCTCCAGGTACTGGCGGATGAAGCGCATGCCACCATCGAAGGCACGCAGCCCCTCGGCGCTGTCCCAGTAGACGTGGCAGCAGATGAAGTCAGCCTCCTGCACGGCATCAGCGCAGGCTGCCAGGAACTCGCTCTGGGAGACAGCCGGCGCTCCCCCCGGCTGGCGGGGCGGCGGCGGGGTGAGGCCGGGGAAGCCAGCCCGTATCTGGGGGCCGAAGGCCGCTTTGAGCGTCTCCGCGACGGCGACGAACCACTCGCCAAACGCGGCGGGGCTGTCCCAGGAGACGCCATACCCACGCTCAGACAGATTGGGCTCGCCGTGCACTTCGAAATCGCGCACACCGGCCCGGACGAAGGCCTCTATAGCCGGGGCGAAGGTTCCCACGAACTGCTGGGGAGAAGTGGGATGTGCGCCTGGCTCCGGGCTGAGGAGTTGGACCAGAAACGTGTGGATCCCGATGTCCCGATAGGCGGACAGATCGGAGGCTGGGTTGACGAGGGCCCGCAGTTTGAGCGCCTCAAGGCCGGCCTGGCGGATGACGTCGAGGTCGGCCGAGGTGGCGGGGCCATCCCCAACCAGCAGTCCGGCTTTGGCGAATGGCATTTTGCACCTCCTTTGCACTGGGGGGCGATTTGCCCATCCGTTGACAGTTGCCCCCTACGGTGTCTCGCTCTCGACGAAACAAACGATGCCGTCCACGATGCCCTGGGCCACCAGATCGGCCCGTTGGGTAAGTATATCACGATCGTTCAGCATAAAGCCGGTCTCGATGATGGCCGCTGGCGTCCGCCCATCAATTTCGTAGAACGTGTGGTAGCGGGTCATGTCGTAAGTGATGCTGCCTTCGTGGAAGTACATCCCGGTGCGGGCGGCATAGCATTGCGCCAAGCAGGTGACCAGTCGCTCCTCTGCCTCTGGCACTAGGCTGTCTTCGACGCTGGCGACTTTGAACCCACTGGCCGGCGGTGTGGCATCGGGGTAGGCCACACAGGAATCGGCGTGAATGGAGACGAGGGCATCGGCCCGGTAGCCTGCCAGGTGTGGATCGAATTCCTTCAGCAGGTCAGCCTGGTAGCCCAGCGTCTGCAAGGTGTGAACAACTCGCTGGGCAACGTCGAGGTTGATCTCGACCTCAGTTAGACCGTCGGGGCACACTGCCCCGGTATCGCTTCCCCAGTGACCGGCGACGATGCCGATGTGTGGGATGGCATCGGATGGAGCGAGGGAGGGTGGTGGACCGGCGGACGGGGTGGCAGATGGGGCAGCAGATTGGGCAGCGGACGGGTTGGCGGATGGAGAAGCGAGTAGGATGGGAGGTGATGTGACCTCCGCTGAGGTGGTTGAGGCCGTCCCTTGAGGCAGCCCTGGTCCCCATAGCCCATAGACCATCGCACCGATGGCGGCTATGCAGGAGACGATGGCGACCAGGCGTGAGGCATTGGGGGCAGCGCCCAAGGTCTCTTCGTACGCGACCGATGTGTGCTTCCCTGTTTGATGTGCCACGTCGCTCCTCCTCCTGAGTATTTATCTTACCCCGGAATGGGGAGGAAGTCAATTTGCGAGCGTATCACACCGGGGACAAGAATAAGCGGGGAAGGGGCCTGGAGCGTTCGTTATAGAGCCCGAAACGGGGCCGGTGCTTGAGCGTAATGAAAAGTGCCAGCCTTCGAGAAGGTCTATCGCTTCACCCCCTTCTCCAACGATGCCCAGAAGCGCATCCGGGGCCGGTGCCCACTGGAACTGGCCGGTTACGAGGTGCAGAAGTTGCCACTGGCCCAACTCTTCCGCGACCTGGCCCTTCAGTGGCCTGCCTCAGCCTTCCAGTAGCGTGTCCCATGACGGTCGCCTTGCCCTATTCTGGCCGCAGTCTGCTTTTATGGTATAATACGCCCATCTTGCCGGGATAGACTGGCTTGCCGTGCTCAAATCTCCGGCGGCCCCGATTAATCGGGGTTTTCTCGGCTGAAGCAGGGCCTCCAACCCCCTTTGCACCGAGAACTAGACTGGAGGGAAGAGACACGGGCGATATGCAACGTTCCCTGAGTCATTTGTTGGAAGGGCTGACTATGACCGTCATCCTGGCATTGGTGACC
>QMOC01000341.1 GCA_003648085.1 Chloroflexota bacterium | reverse complement strand
AGTTGGTCCAGGTCGTCGTTGAGCGTGGGCACCACCAGGTTGACGATCTCGAGGTGGATGCCGCTCTCGTAGATAGTGCGGATCGTCTCCAACACCGGTTTCAACTCAGCCCCACACACCTGCCGGTAGAAGTCCTCGTCGTATCCCTTGAGATCAATCTTGATCGCATCCACTGCCGCGCAGAGTTCCCGCAGCGGGTCAGGATTGATGAAGCCGGCGGAGATGACAACGCTGCGCAGCCCCGCCTCCCGCCCCAGCCGCGCCGTGGCGAGCATGTACTCGTAGAAGATGGTCGGCTCGGAGTAGGTGTAGGCGATGACTGGGGCGTTGTACTGTTGTGCGTAGCGGACCACGTCCTCCGGCGGCAGGTCGGCGTTCTCGGTCTGTTCCGGCGGCACCTGGGAGATGGACCAGTTCTGGCAATAGGCACACCGAAGGTTGCATCCAGCAGTGGCGATGGAGAAGGCAGCGGCGGTGGGCAGGTAATGGTAGAAGGGCTTCTTCTCGATGGGGTCCACGTGCACCGCGCAGGGGTTGCCGTAGACCATTGAGAACAGGCGACCGCCCCGGTTCTCCCGCACCCGGCAACGGCCACGCTCACCGTCGGCGATGATGCAGCGGTGAGGGCAGAGGTTACACTGGACAAAGGTGCCGTGGTGCTCAGGAAGGTGGCAATAAGAGACGGGCAGCGGCTCCTCAAGCGTGCCGTGGCAGGCGGCACAGTTGAGCGTGCCCTCGGCGGCTGTGGAGATGTAGTAGCGCGCCTCGGTGGACCAGGGGGTCGGTGGCTCAGACGGCGCGACTCCCCCCGCCCCTTGGGGCGACCATTCCCACCAGCGATTGCCACTCAAGGCAGCGGCTGCCCCCGCCCCGCAGGCGGCCAGCGCTCCGGCGCCGATGAGGAACTGACGTCGTGTGATCCTGCCCATCTCACACCCCCATTCATCTCATATCCTGTATCTGTTTACCGGGGCAGCGGATGAGAAACGGATAAGCGGACAGCCTTCCGGCATTGCAATCTCCGGATCATCCGTTTATCCGCTGTCCATCCGCTGCACCGGCCAATGAGGCGGTAAACAAGTACCATATCCTTATCATGGAACGTGAGGCGTGAAGCGTCAAACGTGAAACGTGGTCAGTAGCCGTGTAGGGTTTCCAGCCGGACTATGCGCACCAGCCAGGGCACGCCGACGAAGGTGAAAAGTACCAGGCCGAAACCGGCCACAACCAGCCAGGCAGACCGTTTGCCGCGCCACCGTCGCAGCGGGCGCACGTGCAGGAAGAGCAGATACCACAGCCAGGTGATGAGCGCCCAGGTCTCTTTGGGATCCCAGCCCCAGTAACGTCCCCAGGCGTTCTGCGCCCAAATTGCACCGGTGAGAATGCCCAGCGTGAGCCAGGGGAAACCCAGCGCCACGGCTCGCTCCATTGCGCGCTCGATTTCCTCACCGGGCAGGTGTCCGGAAACCGGGTTTCTACGCACCAAGCGCATCAGCCCCAACCCGGCGGCCACTGCAAAGGCGGCGTACCCCACCATCGCAGTCAATACGTGCACTTGTAGCCAGACCGAGCGCAGCACTGGAGGCAGCGGCATGAGAGCCTTGTCGGCAGGGGGACGGGTGACGGCGTAAGTCGCCACCAGCAGCGCGATCGCCAGCACAAAGGGGCCCGCCCGCCGCTCACGCCAACTGGCCTCCAGCAGCAGGTAAACGGCGATGATGGCCCAGACGAAGCAGAGGGCGAATTCGTAGCGGTTAGTCAGCGGCCAGTGGCCGGCTGCCAACCCACGTTTGACAAGTCCCGCCGTCAGCAGGCCCCAGGCAGCGAGGGTCAGTCCCGTCGCCCCCCAGCCCACCCAGCGCCTGCCAGCCGCCGCGTGCACGATGTAAACAAGCGCGGCGGCCCATAGCAGTGCATAGAACGACCCGATCAGCATAACACCCCTCTCCGCTCCTTCACCTGCCGCAGCACCTCCCGCTCCGTCCGATAACTGGCCCGCTCGATGGCCTGGTCAATGGGGAACCAGCGCACGTCCTCGACCTCAAAATCATGCTGCGCGATGTCGCCGCTCCGATAGGCCATCAGGAAGAAGTAAACCTTCTTGTGGTAGCGCACCTTCTGACCGTCCTCGTCCCACCAGTACCAGTACTCGATGGGCTCCAGCCGCTCGATCGTCTCGGCCTCCAGCCCGGTCTCCTCGCGCACCTCGCGCAGCGCCGTCTCCTCCAGCGACTCCCCTTTCTCCACCAGCCCTTTGGGCAGCCCCCAGCGTTCGCCGCCCTGGGTGGCGATGAGTACGACCTCTAGTTGCCCGGCCGGATTGCGGCGACAGACCACTCCACCGGCGGAGAGTTGAAAGCGCGTCGTCAACCTGTCACCTCCTCTCCGACCCCAGCCGCGCTCTTGAGTTCCTCCACCAGCGCCGTGAACTCACGCCCAAAGTCCCAGGCCCGCCGGTCGGCCCGCCCGGCCAAGTGCAGCGTCCCCTCCGACTCGATCCGCGCGTGGACCCAGCAATGGGGGAAGTTGAAACTCACGGTCAGCCCAAGAAGTAGCAAAAATCCGGCCGCGATGACCACGCCGTAGCCCGGGTCGTGAATCACCAGCAGGGTCACGCTACGCCCATCCGGGCTCTCCGCGTAGGATTGCAGATACAATCCAACGCCGCTATAGGACAGAGGCTCGTTGACCCGCACGCTGCCGTGCTTCACCTCCCGGCCTCCGACAAGGATGGCTACGTCGGCCTCGTAGGAAGCGACGCTCCCATCGGGATAGCGCGCAATGGTGAACCCTTCGTTGCGCAGCGTCAGCCCGCTCCCGTGCCCGACCTCGGCCGTCTCGCCCGGCCCGATGGTGACTTGCTCGCGCCAGCCATATCCGCCGCTTAGCGCTGCCCCTAGCAGCAGAAGCAGCACCGCCAGGTGGGTGACCAGCGTCGCCAGGGGGGCCAGCCGGTTGCGGTCACCCCGCAGGTAGATAGTATGATGGTTTGTAGTAATGACTTCAGTCATCCGCACGCTGAAGCCTCGCCGTTCCAGGCTCCCGCGGACGAGCCCACTTCCAGCCTCCGCCGCGAGGGGTGGGGCCAGGGTCAGCGTGGCAATATAGGGCGCGGTGTCGAGCGTGGCATCGGAGCAGCGCACCGGCCTGTGGAACGCCTGCCGCCATACCCCCCGCCAGCGGTCGAGTGTGCACACCAGTGTGGCAGCCGTCAGAAGCGCCAGGGGCACCAGGAAGACCGGCGAGCGAAAGCAGCGAAAGGCTCCAATTGCGGTCAGCAGATCAGTCAGTGCGCCGTACTTCGCGCGCACGCCCGCCTCCCACTGCGCCAGCCGCTGAGGGTCGGCGGCGACCGCTGGCGAGAGTTGTGGGAAGAAGGAGCCCAGAATGGTCAGTAGCAGCACGACGAAGATGAGAATGGCGGCCACATCCATCCGGCCCCAGAAGCGCCAAAGTCGCTTCAGAATTTGAGTTTTGGGCTTTGGGTTTTGAGATCTGTCATTTGTCATTTGCCCATTCCACCCTGTTCCAGCACCCACAGTCGCACGAGCGCCAGAGCAGCGTCGGCGGCCCACTCCCGCACGCGGGCGCGGTCGCCATTGAAACTAAACCAACGGCAGGTCTCCCGGCCTCGTATGTTCACCGCCACATGGACGGCGCCGTAGGGTCGGTCGGGCGTGCTATCCTGGGGGATGGCAATCTCCCCCACTCCCACGCCGACGTCGGCACCGGTGGCCTGCCGCGCAGTCGAAGCCATCGTCAATGCGGTTTCCGCATCTATCAGGCTGTCTCCCTCGGGTTTCCCTGGCGACGCCGGTTCTACGTCGAGCACTGCACTGCGCCGGAACCATCGCTCGCTCCCCTCCGGCTCGGTCAGCCGGGCGGCTACCAGCCCACCGGTGCCCAGTTCTACCGTGGCGATGGTCAGCCCGCGCTCGACCAGCAGGTCGGCCACCACCTGGGGCAGGTCACGCCCATCTTCACT
>QMOC01000340.1 GCA_003648085.1 Chloroflexota bacterium | reverse complement strand
TGGACGCCCTGGGGCCGCAGAAGCACAACCCCTGGCGTGACGACCTGGCGGAGGAGCGGCGGGGGCGCAGGAGGAGACGCGATGGGTGACAACGGCAACGGTAGGCTGCGCGGCACGTGGCAGGGCTACACGCCCGACACTACCGACGACCAAGCGCGACGGTGGTTTGAGCGCAAGTATGGCTACCCGCCCGCCCAGGTGCTCCGCAACGCGGGTGCGGTTCTGGCTGGCCCCATCGGCGGCAACGGCTACCGGCGGCCTACCTCTCTGCTGAGGCGCGTGGAGGCGGCTCAACGGACAATGACGCCGGAGAGAGCGCGGCAATTAGCACTACAACTTGAGGAGGCGGCAAATGACCGAGATACTGGCAATTGACATCGGCTACGGCTACACCAAGGCAATGACCGGGCGGGGCCGGGCGATCATCCCCTCCATCGTCGGCCCGGCCGAGGCTATCCGTTTTGAGAGCGATGTCATCCCCGAGAACGGCGACGGCATCGCCGTCGAGGTGGACGGACGCTGGTACTTCGTCGGCGAACAGGCCGAGGTGCAAAGCGCCAGCCGTTCGCAGACCTTGGACGTGACCAGGACGGGAAGCACAGAGCAGAAGGCACTCTTCTACGCCATAGCCTCTGACTTGGTGCGCACTACCGAGACCCAGGTGGCCGTGGTGACCGGCTTGCCGGTGGGGGAGTTCAACGACCGAAACAAGACGACGCTGCGGGAGATGCTGGTCGGGACACACATCGTCAGGCGGCAGGGGAAGCGCACGCGCCGTTTCACCGTGACCGGCTGCTACATCGTCCCCCAGGCATTCGGCGCTTTGCTCTACCTGGTGCTCGACCGGCGGGGCAGGTTGATCGACAACGACCTGGCCGGCGGGCGGGTGGGAATTGTGGACATCGGGTTGCTGACCACCAACTTCGTCCTGGCCGACCGATTGCGCTACGTTGAGGTGCAAAGTGATTCCATCACCACCGGTATGGCGGAGGCGCTGCGCAAGATAGCCAAGGAACTACGGGACAGGTACAACCTCGACTGGACACTGCAACTCCCCCGCGTGGATCGGGCGGTGAGGGATCGGGTAGTGGAAGTGTACGGGGATCGGGTGAACATCGCCGGCCTGGTAGACCCTCACCTGGGGGCGCTGGCGGAGACGATTGTGTCCAAAGCCCACTCGCTGTGGGGCGGCGGGGCCGACCTGCGGGCGGTGGTGTTGACTGGCGGTGGGAGCCTGGAGATGGCCCCCTACGTGCGCAAGACGTATCCCCACACCCGGACGGTGAGCAACGATCCTCAATTTGCCAACGCGATGGGCTACCTGCGGGCCGGCCTGCGGCGCTTCGGCGGTATTAACTAAGTTAATACCCTGGCGCAAAGTATTAACCAGGTTAATACCGAAAGGAAGGGGCTATGGGCAAACGAGCCGTGACCTTTGTGGTAGACGACGAGAAAGACGCCGATGTGCTGGAATGGCTGGCGACGCAGACGAACAAGAGCGCTGCCATCAGGGGAGCGATTCGAGCCTATATGCGCCTGCGAAACGGCGACACCCAAGAGGCGGTGATCAGGGAAGCAGTGGCGCGGGAACTGGCCCGCTTGCCCGATGTGGTGGCAGCGACGGTGCACAACGCGCTGGCGGGCTACCAACTGGCCTTCGCGCCGCAGAGGGAGGGGACAGGCGAGGAGAACCCCGAACTGGCGGCGCGGCTGGACGCGCAATTGGATGAACTCTTTGCGGATTGAGACACGAGTGCGCCTGGGGCGCTCACCCCAGGCGCGGCGGGGCGGGCGAAGGCGCTCACCACTCCCGCCCCACATTAAGTATAGCACAGTATAGCGCAGAAAGGAAGGCGCTCAAATGGACATTCTAAGCGAACTGACCAGGCAGCCCCTCGATGTCCTGCTGATCATCGCAGCGGCGCTCATCGGCATCCTGTTGCTGCGGTACGCCCGCCACATCATCCGTGTGCTGATGGTACTTGGCGGCCTATTATTTCTGATCCTCCTCGCCCTGGCCGTGACGTGGGCGCTCGGCCTGTGGCAAGGGGACGCCTGGACGCTGTTCGGGTTGCTGGAGGTGTTGCGGTGAGCGCGGCGACCTCCATCATTGCCTTCCTGCTGGCCGTCATCTTGGGCCTGATCGCGGCTGTGATCGGCGCGATATTCGGCCATCAGTGGTGGCGCAACCGTCAGGAACGAGAGAAAATGCGCAAGGCTCTCACTCAGGCGCAAATCTACGCTCTGCTAAACGGTGCGCGGATGCCGGCCCCCCGTCGCCCTACCGCGCCCGCGACGCCTGCTCAGGGGGGCAGTCACATCATCATCGTCGGTGGCCAGCAACCCGCGCCCCAACTCACGCTTGACGACCTGCGCGAGCAGCCCGACCCACTGGCTGGGTTGCTACCGCCGAACGAGAACGAGTGGGAGGTGCTATGATGAGACGACCGACTATCCTGATAGGTGCGGTGACCCTGGCGGTGCTGACACTCCTCGCCCTCACCGGCTGCGAGGAAGCCTACCAGAAGTACAGTGACCCGAATTACGTACCTTCTGCGAACGAGTTGACGCGCATTGCCCAGGAGTGGCCCGACAGCGACCCCCTCAAACCCACCGCCCAGGCCGTGGCGCTAGAGCGGTATGCGACGGCAGCGGCGGCAGAATCCATAGCCGAGCAGGCCGAGGCCACACGCCAGGCCGCCGACGCCCAGGCACAACAGCAGTACCGCTATATGACCGCCGTTGCCCAGGCCACCGAGGACGCCCACCGGCGCGAGATGGAGCAGAAGTGGCAGTGGGCCACACAGCAGGCCGCCAACGCCACCCAGATCGCCCAGGCCACCGAGATGGCCATCTCGGTCGAGATGACCGCCCAGGCGATGGCGGCGCAAGCCACTGCGCAGGCGGCGGCCATCCGAGCCACTGCCACCGCCGAAGCGTATAGCCTGGCGGCCACTGCTACAGCGCAACATAAGGCGGACGTGGCGACGGCCACCCAACAGGCGTGGGAAGCCAAGACCACCGCCACTGCTGAGAGTTGGCAGGCCACCCAACAGAGTGTCCACGCGACGATGACCCGCCAGGCCGAGAAGCGCGAGGAAATCCTGGGCTACGGGCGCGACTACGGCATTCCCATCGTCCTTTTGCTCCTGGGTGGAGGGATGATCGCCTTCCTCGTCTACGCCGCACGGCAATACCAAAAGCGTCCCATCGTCTACCCCCGCAACGTCCTCGGCGATGCCGAGCCGATGGCCGTCCCTGTCGAAGGTGGCGGTTACACATTCATAGACCTCGACCGGCAGCCCGGGCCGGCGCTGATCGCCTTGCCCGACGGCACGGTGCAAGCCCCCCAACTGCGAAGTGCGGGCCAGGAGGAGCGCACCACCGCCCGTGATCAACTGGTAGACGCGATGGCCCGGCCGAAGTTGGGAGCGGGGCAGAAGGCGCAAACTCCCGCGCTCCCTGTGGCTCCACCGCCGAGGCCCCCCGCTCCAGGGTTACGCAGCGTGAGAATACTGCGCCGCCTCGACCAGGCTGGGCGGGCCGGCCTTCTGCCACCCACGCTCGTCGAGGCGCTGGCCGCCGATTGGGAGGAAGAGCAATGAACGACCCACTGACCGGTGAAGTGATCACCTACTGGCGTGCCATCATCGGCACGCTGCACCAACGCGGACTACTGCGGGAGCGCCCCCGGCAAGGCGGCCTCGTCCTGCCCGAAGCCGACGCCTACCTCTTCACCGACCGCGCCATCTTCGTCCTCGATATGCAACGCCTGGCCGGTATCCCACGCGAAGAATGGCTCAAGCGCGAACTCTGGGCGCAGTGGCGGGCAGCCCTCCAGGGGCGACGGGTCTTCGTCACCGATAGCGCGGGGCTGGCCATCACCGTTGCTCGCCGGCCTGGGGCGCAACGGAAGCGGCTGCCGAAGATGATCCGCTTGACGCCGGAGCACCTCCCCGATGCACCCTATGCACCCTACACCGTGA
>QMOC01000339.1 GCA_003648085.1 Chloroflexota bacterium | reverse complement strand
GTGAGGCTGCTAGGCCATAGCGGTGATTTCGCCCTGGAAGTAGAGGCCGTACCGCTTGCCGGCCCCGACTTCAACGGCTACGGCCTGGTCTACCGTGCTCAGGACCCCGCCCATTACTATGCCTTCGCCGTCGGCAGCGATGGCTACTATGCCGTCCTGCGGGTGGCAGAAGACGAGGAGACACCGCTTGTGGACTGGCAGCAGTTCCCCCACATCCATCGGGGTCGGCAGGCCAATCGGCTGCGCGTAGCCTGTGTAGGCTCAACCTGCCATTTTTATGTCAACGATGAGTACGCTGCCACCGTCGAGGACGACACCTGGCTGACGGGGAACGTGGGACTGTGGGTGCGCGGCTTTGGAAACGGGGGCACAGAGGTACTGTTCTTGGATATGCGTGCCTGGGTACACTGAAATCCTGTGACTAAATCTTCAATCTCAAATCTCAAACCCTCAGTCGCTCATTGGACGCTGTTTGTTGTTCATTGTTCATTACTCGTCGCTCTGGCCGCCTGTGCCCGTCCTGATGTCACCTGGGATCGCGTGTGCGAGAGCGGCGTCTTGCGTGTGGGGATGGACGCCGGTTTCCCGCCCTTTGAGACCATTGCCGCCGATGGGACGTTGGTCGGGTTCGACGTGGACCTGGCGCGGGAGTTGGGCCGGCGACTGAGCGTTGATGTGCAGTTCGTCGCCAACCTGCCCTACGATGGCCTGTACGACGCGCTGGCAGTGGGCCGCGTGGACGTCGTCATCTCCGCACTCGTCGTCAGCCCCGCTCGTATGGACGATTTCGCCTACTCGATCCCTTATTTTGACGCCGGGCAGGTGCTGGTCGTGCGCGAGGGGGAGTCCGGCATTGAGGAGATGGCCGACCTGAGCGGGTGCACGCTGGCGGTGGAATTCGGCACGCAGGGGGACCTGGAGGCGCGGAAACGGGCGCGGAGGTTGCCCGGCCTTGCCGTCGTGCCCTATCAGACGGCGGCCGAGGCGCTGGCGGCGCTGGCGGCAGGGGAGGCCGACGCCGCACTGGTGGATCATGTATCGGCGCTGGCGGCGACCGGGCTGGTCATCGTAGGAGACCCGGTCGTTGAGGAGCCTTACGCCGTGGCCATGCGGCACGACAGTCGGCACCTGCTGCGAGCGATCAACGACGCGCTGGCGGAGATGGAGGTGGATGGGACGATAGAGGCACTAATCGAGCGGTGGATGTCCACTCAATGAAGAATCTGACTCAGGAAGCGCTTCGTGCGCTCCTCCTTCGGATTGGTGAAGAGTTCTTCCGGTGTGGCAACCTCCACCACGCGCCCCCCCTCCAGGAAGACCATGCGGTCGGCGGCTGCCTTGGCGAACCCCATCTCGTGGGAGACGACTACCATCGTCATCCCTTCCTTCGCCAAATCAAGCATCACGTCCAGCACCTCGCGGATCATCTCGGGGTCAAGTGCTGAAGTGGGCTCATCGAAGAGCATGATTTTGGGGTTCATCGCCAGCGCGCGGGCGATAGCCACGCGCTGTTTCTGTCCGCCGGAGAGTTGATCGGGGTAAACGTCGGCCTTTTCGGGCAACCCCACTCGCTCCAGCAGGCGGTAGGCGATCTCCTCGGCCTCCTCCTTTGAGCGCTTGCGCACCTTCTCCTGGGCCAGCGTGATGTTCTGCAAAGCAGTCAGGTGGGGGAAGAGATTGAATAACTGGAAGACCATCCCCACCTCCATCCGCACCTTGTCAATGTCCACCTTTTTGGGATGTTCGGTGACGCAGACACCGTCTACGACAATACGACCCCGATCCACCTTCTCCAGCCGGTTAATACACCGCAGGAGGGTGGACTTGCCGCCGCCGCTGGGGCCAAAGATGAAAAGCACCTCTCCTCTGTAGACGTTCAGGCTGACGTCTACCAAAGCCCGGACACGGCCAAAACTTTTGTAGACATGCTCAATCTCGATAATGACGTCATTCCTCAACGGCCATCCTCCGTTCTAACATCTTCACCCCTAACGAGAGTAACAGGGTCATGGATAGATAAAGGAAAGCCACTGTATTCCAGGTCTCGAAAGTGCGGAAAGTCCTGGCGCGATTCAGTTTGCCCAAGTGGGTAAGTTCCCTCACGGCCAGGACCGAGATCAATGAGGAATCTTTCAGCATAGCGATGAAGTCATTGCCCAGGGGGGGGAGGACCCGGCGAATCGCTTGAGGCAAAATGATGTACCGCATAGCCTGAAAGTAACTCATCCCCAGGGAACGAGCGGCTTCCATCTGTCCTCTCTCGATGGACTCGATCCCTGCCCGAAACACCTCCGCTTCAAAAGCGCCATAGCCGAAGGCCAATCCCGCGATCGCCCTTATCGTCATATCCACGTCCTGGATATTGAGGTCGGTCAACGAACGGGCCAGCCCCCTCAAGAAGCCGAAGGCTGGGTCTTGGAGCAGCACAGTGCCCAGGCTGTTCAAGGTCTGGATGGCCAGGGGGGTCACCACGAAGGCAAAGTAAATGATTAAGACCAGGAGGGGGATCCCCCGGACGATCTCGACGTAAAGGGAGGCGAGGGTATAGTAAATCACATTCTTCGAGACCCGTCCCAGGCCGGCAATGAGCCCCAGAATCAGAGCCAGGCCGAAGGATATGAGGCTCACCGTGATGGTCACTCGAACACCGGCGATGAGGAAGAGGAAAGCGTCCTGATAAGTAGCGGAGGTGAATACAGAGTAGACGATCAACACTCCCATCAATAGGATGATCAAGGCCCACCAGGGTACTTGCGACAATTTCTCACCCCAAGGGACCAGTTTGGGTTGGTGTCTCTCCATCTCACTCGTGATAGCCATTGGGTGCTCCCTATGAAGCCGGTGAAAGATGCGAAGGATTAGGACAACTGCGAACTGCGGGGCGCCCCTGGCGCCCCGCAGCCCCCTATCTGTCTGTTCCTCCGTTGCTTACTCACTTGGCGAGCAGGGACGGAGGAGCCATTTCTGGCAGATCTCATCCATCGTGCCGTCGGCGAACATCTCTTGCATAGCCCAGTTGAAGGGCTCGACAAGATCGCTCTTGGGTGGGAAGGCAAGGGCCAGGAACTCGCCGGTGGTCACATGGAAAGCAATCTTCAACTTATCGGGATTCTCCCGCATGAAGCCAATGGCGGCCACCTCGTCAATGATGACGCAATCCACGTCACCGGACAACAGGGCTACGACGGGCATGTCGTAGGTGTCGAAACTCACCACCCTGTCCTCGCCAACCAGTTTGATGGCTGCGATCTCATTGGTGGTCCCAATCTGGGTGCCGACGGTCTTGTCGGAGGATACCAGGCTTTCCTCGTCGGTGATCTCCGTCTCGTCGGCGCGAACCAGGATGACCTGACCGTACTCGACGTAGGGGTCAGAGAAGTCAACCTTCAGGGATCGAGCCAGCGTGAGGGTGATGCCATCGAAAGCGACGTCATACTCGCCCGCCGCCATTGCCTCAAAGAGGCCCTCCCAGGCTGCTTCTACGAACACCGGAGTGCAGTTGAGTCTTTCGCAGATGGCACGCCCGACATCGTAGTCCCACCCGACCGCCTCACCACTAGCCTCGTCTATATAGTTGAAAGGCGGGTAGGCGTTCTCTACCGCGATGGTAACCTCTCGACCGCCCAGGTCTGTCAGCGGTACCCCTGCCTCTGGGCACTCTGGACACTCTGGGCACTCTGGACATGGTGGACATGGTGTTCCTGCTGGGGCCGGAGCACAGGCAGTGAGCACCAGGCCCATGACGCTGACGAACGTTATCAGTACAGCAAGCCTCTTCATAGTTCTCCTCCTAAATCTAGTGCATGATATTCCTTCCCTCGGCTGAGGGGGTTAAACTACTTATTGATTATTTTAGTATAGATTGAAGGCTTTGTCAACCCACACCTCCTCCTGGGTGCATTTCAATTCTGGGGCAAGATATGGCATAATGGTGTCGTTGTAGCCCAATCAAACTGCTGGAGGTTGGCCGATGAGATGTACCCGTGATCAGATGAAGGCTGAATTGCTGGCCGAGG
>QMOC01000338.1 GCA_003648085.1 Chloroflexota bacterium | reverse complement strand
TCCCACGCCACGATACTTCCACCCCGCCGCCCGGGCCTGCTCGGCCGGGAACACGTTGCGCCCGTCAATCAGGATGGGCCGACCGACCAGCGTTCGTAGCCTGCCCAGATCCACCGTCCGGTAAGCGTCGTGTGCCACCATCAAGATGACCGCGTCGCAGTCTCGCACGCGCGCCTCCAGGTCGCCCCGGTATTCGGGCACCCAGGGGTCGTGGATCGCCACCTCGGCCCCCAGTTCCCGCAGCCGGGTCACCAGCACCTCGCTGGGGCTGTTGCGCGTGTCGTCGGAGTTCTCCAGGTAGGCGTATCCCAGCACGGCCACTTTTGCGCCTGCGATGTCCACTCCGGCCTCCCGCAACGCCTCCACCGTCAGATCGGCCATGTGGAGCGGCATCCCGTCGTTGATTGCCCGCGCAGTTGGGATCAGCCGGGGCTTGAACCTCTCCCCGGCGTTGGCGATGAGCAGCCAGGGGTCCTTGGGGATACAATGACCGCCCACTCCGGCACCGGGCAGGTGCATATCCCGATAAGGTGCCTTGTTCACCAGTTCCCGCACCTGCCACACGTCGGCGCCCATCCCCTCGCATAGGAGCGCCATCTCGTTGGCGAAGGCGATCTGCACGTCTCGATAGGCGTTCTCCATCGTCTTCACCAACTCCGCCGTCAGGCAGTCCACCGGGTCCAGGTCGGCCTGCACCACGTGACGATAGAAGCGCACGGCCAGATCCGCCGCTTCGGGACTCATCCCACCCACGACGCGATGACAGCCCCGGATGTTCGCCAGCAGTTTTCCCGGCATCACCCGCTCCGGGCAGTTCACCAGGTAGAAATCGTCGTTGACCCGCAAACCGGAGGTCTCCTCCAGGAGCGGTTGCACCACCCCGCTCATCGTCCCCGGCGCGATGGTGGATTCGATGATGACCAGCGTGCCGGGGGAGAGGTGATGCCCCAGGTCGGTGAGCGCGCCCCGCAGTGCTTTGTAGACCGGGCGATGGGTCTCCTTATTCACCGGCGTCTCGACGGCCACGAGCACGACCTGCGCCTCACGGCACGGCGCGTAGTCTGTCGTGGCCCGGAACCGGCCTGTGGCGATCACCTGCCGCAGCAGTTCGGCCAGGCCGGGCTCTTTCCCCTCTATTGGACACTCCCCCCGGTTGATCATATCCACCTTATCCCGGCTGCGCCGGATGCCCACCACCGGGAAGCCGGCCTCGGCGAAGAGGCAGGCCACCGGCAGGCCCACGTACCCCAGTCCCAGGACGACGACCTGAGCCGTCCTATGTTCGATCATTCGCCGCAATGCATCCGACATTGTTTACCTCACGATAACGTGATCACCCGCTGCGTCCTACTCGCCTCGATCAACGCCCGTGCCAGTTCGAGGACGCGCAGGCCGTCCTCTCCGCGCACGATTTCCCCTGGCTCCCCTCGTGCCGCCGCCACGAACGCTTCTAACTCCGCCCGCAGTGGCTCGCGCCGCTGGAGTCGCAGACGCACCATCTGCCCCTCGCTCACGCCGCGCAGGAGGCTCAGGTGATTCCAATCCAGGCTGCCGGCCTCCTCATTCTCGTAAAAGTAAAGGTCCTGGGTGAGCAGGTTGGCGAGGAACATCCCCCGCTGGCCGGTGACGGTAATCTCCCGCATTTTCGTCGGCGTGAGCCAGTTGATGTTCAGCACGCCCACCACTCCGTCCTTGAAACGCACCAGGCCGGAGAAAAGGTCCTCGTGCGCGGTGTGGATCTCCTGTTCCACCTCGGCGTACAGGCGCCGCACTTCACTGCCCGTGAGATAGCGCATAATGTCCAAGTCGTGTGTCGCCAAATCAACGACCACCCCCACGTCGCGCACCCGGGCCGGGAAGGGTCCCAGCCGCCGGGCGTGAATCTGGAAGATGCGCCCCAGTGTGCCGTTGTCCAGCCGGTGCTTCAGTTCGATGACCGCCGGGTTGTAGCGCTCGATGTGCCCCACGGCGAGCACACGGCCCAGTCCAGCAGCCCGCTCGATCATACGGCGTCCCTCCTCAAGCGTGGCCGCGATGGGCTTCTCTACCAGTACATGACAGCCGGCCTCCAGCGCGTCCAGCGTCACCTGGCAATGGGCCTGCGTCGGCACGACTACTGATACCATTGCTGGTTGGATCTCTTCCAGCATTGCCCGGTAGTCAGTATAAATACGCGCTCCGTACAACCGCGCCGCTTCTTTGGCCAACACCGGGTCGAGATCGGCCACTGCGGCCAGTTCCACGTCTGGCATCTCGTGGTACACTCGGGCGTGGTTGCGTCCCATCGCCCCCACGCCGATCACTGCTACTTTTGGGGTATCCATCTGTTATAGACTCCACAATAAGCCGTTCGAACTTATAAGTCATCTTTCTTCCCGGTCGCCCATCGGCCGTCGTCCGTCCGCAGTCGTCCGTCCGCAGTCGCATGTCCGCGGTCGCCTATAGCCGATTCACTGCCTCCACGATCCGTTCCAGGTCGGCCTGGCTCAGCCCTGGATGCACCGGGAGTGAGAGCACCTCCCGTGCCAGCCGCTCGGCCACCGGCAGGTGCACGTCTCCCACCACAGCACGGATGTAGTCGTACCGGTGGGCCGGCAGCGGGTAGAAGATGCCCGTGCCCACGCCGGCCTCGTTCAACCGGCGCACAGCCGCGTCGCGATCCCGTCCGCTACCCACACGCACCGTGTACTGGTGCCACACGTGCTCGCACCCCTCGCGCACTCGTGGCGTGATCACGCCGGTGATGTGCGCAGATAGATACGCCGCGTTCTTCCGTCGTCTGGCGGTGAACTCCTCCAGTCGGTCCATCTGCGCCAGTCCAATGGCTGCGTGCAGGTCGCTCATGCGGAAATTGTAGCCCAAAAACTCATAGTGGTAGCGCCGCCGCATACCGTGATTGCGCAGCATCCGGCCGCGCTCGGCCAGCGCCTCGTCGTCGGTCGTGATCATCCCCCCCTCGCCGGACATCACGTTCTTCGTCGCATAGAGGCTGAAGCAGCCGGTGCCGAAACTGCCCACGGGCCGGCCCTTGTAGGTGGCACCGACCGCCTGCGCCGCGTCCTCGATCACGATCAGATCGTGCCGCCGGGCGATCTCCATCACCGCGTCCATCTCGCAGGGATGACCGTAGAGGTGCACCGGGATGATGGCCCGGGTACGAGGAGTGACCGCCGCCTCGATCAGCGCCGGGTTGATGTTGAACGTCTCCTCCTCGATGTCCACGAAGACCGGCTTTGCGCCCACGAAGAGGATGGAATTGACCGTGGCGATGAAGGTGAACGGCGTCGTGATGACCTCGTCTCCGGGGCCAATGCCGTGGGCCAGGAGCGCGATGTGCAGCGCCGTCGTCCCCGACGATGTGGCCACAGCATAGCGCGTCCCGCACACTTGGGCGAACCGCTCCTCCAGCCGCCTCACCCTCGGCCCCTGGGCCAGCATCCCCGATTCCAGCACTTCGAGGACGCCTTTCTTCTCCGCTTCGCCGATCAGTGGTTTTGAAATTGGAATCATTGTATCTGCTCCCAGTCCGCCTTGCGGACTTTGATCTTTGTCCCGCAGGCCGGGCATTGCAGCCGCACCGCCTCCTTCTCCGTCTGCTGGCCCTCCGTCTCCAGACGATGCCCACACGGGCAGACGAAGCCGTGGAGGCGGGCCGGATTGCCCCACACCAGTCCGTGATCGGGCACGTCGCGCGTCACGACCGAACCGGCACCAACCATCGCCCACTCGCCGACGGTCACACCGCAGACGATGACGGCGTTAGCGCCGATGGAGGCCCCTCGCTTGACCAGCGTCGGAGTCACCTCCCAGTCGTCGGCGGCCTTGAGCGAGCCGTCGGCGTTGACCGCCCGGGGGCGCTTGTCGTTGGTGAAGACGCAATGCGGGCCGCAGAAGACCCCGTCTTCAATGGTGACGCCGTGGTAGATGGAGACGTAATTCTGCACCTTGACATTGTCCCCCAGGACGACGCCGGAATCAACGTACACCCCTTTGCCCAAAATGCAGTTACGGCCGATGCGCGTTCCC
>QMOC01000337.1 GCA_003648085.1 Chloroflexota bacterium | reverse complement strand
CTGCAGGAGATCAAACACACGACGATCACGTTCACGCCGAGTCATGTTGGTTAAGTCACCAAGCGGTTCGGCTCTAATAACCAACACCCCCGCTTTGTCAACTAGCACAGGCGACTCTGGTTGGATGCGCAGACACACATCGTCATTATCCCCTTTTTCGACGACTAGAGTTGTCCCTGGATACAGGCCCAAACGATCCCCAAGCGTCGCTGGTATCAAGATATGCCCCAGATCGTCCAATGATACTTCGATTACTTGTTTCATTTTATCACCCCGTACGGAAGTATACCACAACGACGTGTAAAAGGATATCTGAGTCAACCGTAGAGCAATCCCTCTCTATGAACCCGTTGCAGGAACGAATCTCGCAGGCGGCGGGCCACGGGGGCAAAGTCGAAGTACCGTTTGCGCGTCGCTACTTCGAAGGCAACGCGCCGAGCCCGATCTCGCTCGTAAAGCAGGACTCCCTCTTGAACGATCCGCCCCCGAACTGTCAATGGGGCCTCATTGATGGCTCGCACATCCACCGGTGCTGAGTTCATCCCGCCCATCGCTTCCTCAATCGCTCCCTGAATGGCAAGTTCCAGCATAAGCCGGTCATAAGGGGAGAGAGGAGTCTTCAGCACCAGCGCCACGTCCACGTCGCTGAACGGGGTCATCGTGCCCCGCGCCACCGAGCCATAGACGTAGGCTGCATCCACCGGGTATCCGGTCAGAACAGAGGGGAGTATCTGTCGCAGTCGGGCCAATGTCTGAACCGCCCGCTGCTTCCTTTGCACTTTGACCTCGCTCCGCACACCCATCTTGCCCCCTGACGAGCGTCAGTATACCACAACGACCTGGAAATGCAAAGTTATCCGGCGAACGGCAGGCTTGACGCGAGGTTCGATTTGACAGCCCATCTTCCCTGTGTTATACTTGCGCCACAATTGTATACTGCTACGGCAGAGGTGCCCCAAAGCCCGGATGCGAGGGGCGCAAAGGGGGAAGCCGGTCAAAGTCCGGCGCTGTCCCGCAACTGTAGGAACGCGGATTTCAGGACACCAACGGATCAATCCGATATTGTCCTGCGATCTGCGTTCAAGCCAGGATACCCGCCTCTGTCGGCGCACACAGCAACCTTCGCGGAAAGGGGGTGGCGCATGAAGGGTTCCCAAGTACGAACAGCCCTTCCCCAACAAACGTGAGGGGGAGGGCTTTTTCGATGACCAATACCAACGACCAATAACAAATGACAAATGCGAAAAAGAGGAGAAAAACCATGCGCTTGCGCAATCTCGTATTGACCATCACGCTGGGGGCTGCGATCGTCATCGGGTTGCTCGTGGCTCTGAGCCTCTACGCCGCTCCGGCAGAGGCGCAGCCCGCCCCGGCCCCGGCGGCCCCCACAATTGACCACAGCGAGGCCATCAGCAAGGCGTTGGCCTATTTGCAGACGAAGCAACTGCCCAACGGCGGCATCGAGGGTTGGAGCCCTGGGGTGGCCGACGATTTTACCACCATCAAGACAGTCATCGCGGTCGCTGCTGCCCGCCGCCCGGTCAGTTTCCTGACCTCGGTCAGCGATACCACGCCGCTGGATTACCTGGCGGCGCGGGCCGTCACCTACACGCACGACACCACCGGCACGCTCTTCCCCGGCCGGGCCGGTATGCTGGCCGTGGCCGTCGTCGCCGGCGATGACGACCCGTACAACTTTGGCGGAATGAACATCATCAATGAATTGACCGCCACCTACCACGCCGCGACCGGTGCCTACAGCACCACCGCCCAACAGGGCTGGACCAGCGGCGCGGCCGGCACGATCAACCAACTGTGGGCCATCCTCGGCCTGGCGGCGGCGCAGGAGACGGTGCCCATCTCCGCCACCGAGTTTCTCATCGGCCTGCAGGAGCCCGACGGCGGATGGGGCTGGGGCGCAGGCTACGGTGACGTAGACACCACCGCACTGGTGCTCCAGGCCCTCATCGCCAGCGGCAACGTGGGACCGGCCGACACTAAGGTGCAGGAGGGACTGGCCTTTCTGCGGAACGGGCAGGCCGATTCCGGCGGCTGGGAATCGTGGGGCAGTCTGAGCGCAGATTCGACCGCAGCCGCTATACAGGCCATCGTCGCCGCCGGCTACGCCCCGGCGACCGAGAGCTGGGCCGCCGCTAACGGCAACCCTCACACTGCGCTGACCGGCCTCCAGGCGGCCGATGGCAGTTTCGGCGGCAATGCGCTGGGCACTGCCCACGCCATCGCCGGCCTGGCCGAAGCCCCGCTGCCTATCTTCGGGCGGGGGCGGCGGGCCAACCGCGCCCTCGCCTGGATGAACGAGCAGCAGAACGCGGATGGCTCCTGGTCCGGCTGGCTCGGTCCCGACCCCGGTATGACGTGCGACGCCGTGCTGGCCTTCGCGGCGGCCGGCTACGACCCCGACAGCGTCACCGCGGCCGGCAGCGTCACCTCGGCGATGGATTACCTCTCGTCCACTGCGTCCTCCTATGTCAACAACGGCCCCGATGCGGCAGGTAAACTGGCCGTGGCGGTCGAGGCCGCCGGTGAGGACGCGCACGACTTCGGCGGCGTGGACATCGTCCATGTGCTCACCTCCACCTACTACAGCCCGACGCTGGGCGCCTTCGGCGTTCCCACCAACACCTGGCACCAGGCTTTTGCCATCCTGGGCCTGGCGGCGGCGGGCGAGACTATCCCCGTCAGCGCCACGCAGACGCTCACCGGTCTGCAACAATCTGATGGGGGCTGGAAGTACGACTTGAGCCCTGCCCCCTGGAACACCACCACGCCCGACAGCACCGGCCTGGCGCTGCAGGCTTTGATCGCGGCCGGTGTGCCGCCCAGCGATACCAGCGTCGTCAGCGGGACTGCGTTCCTGCGCTCTCAGCAGGACGCCCAGGGCGGATGGAGCAATGCCAACTCCACCGCCTACGCTATGCAGGGCCTTCTGGCAGCAGGCGAGGATCTGATCGCCGACTGGTCTTCTGACGACGGCCACAGCCCCTACGACGCGCTGGCCGCCTACCAGAAACCGGATGGTCCCTTCGTCTGGGCCTGGTCGTGGCCCGGGGATAACACGCTGGCAACCGCCCAGGCGGTTCCCGCGCTGCTGGGGAAGGCCAACCCCTTCACCGACACCGGAGTGCTTTCCCCCTTCGTCGCCGTGCAGCGCGGCCCCGACCCCGACCGCACCGTCGCCTGCGCGCCGCGTGCGACGTGGGGCGACAGCGTGGACGTGATCGTCCCCTTCGGCAGCGACCTGGACCTGGACGGCGCGGTCGCGCTGGACTGGCGCGCTTCCGGCGGCGCGTGGGTGACCGGCACGACGCTCCACCGGGCCGACGGCTACTACACGGCCACGCTGCCTCTCACGAACCCGCTGGTCTACGAGTTCCGGGCCACTTTCACGGACCCGGACGGCGTGCAGTCCGGCCCCACGACGAGCAGCACGTTGGAGCCCCGCTACATCTATCTGCCGCTCGTCCTGAAGCAGTGAACGTCTCGACAGACCCGGTTCCGGCGTGGTCGCCGGCCACGCCGGAACCACCCTCTCCACGGAGGCAACGTGAAGCGTAAGACGAACAGCATCTGCCTGGCGCTGACTATGCTGCTGACCCTGGCCGTCGCCGGAACCGGCCTGCCGGGGGCACGCGCCCAATCGCCCCACCGCGTCGGTCTGGTGGTGCGCTTCGCCGACGACAACATTGTCACCCGCTGCATCGAGTTCAGCGAGCCGCAGATCAGCGGTTATGACGTGCTGACCCGCTCCGGCCTGAACGTCGTGGCTTCCTTCGATTCCGGAATGGGCGCGGCCATCTGCGCCATCGAAGGCATCGGCTGCCCGGTCGAGACCTGCCTCACCTGCGCCACGCCCGATTACTGGTCCTACTGGCACCTGGAAGATGGAGCGTGGGTCTACTCCCAGGTCGGGGCCAGCGGATACATGGCCCACGACGGGGGGGTGGAGGGCTGGAGTTGGGGAGCGGGTGTCCCGCCGCCGGTCGTCCCGTTCGACCAGATCTGCGCTCCACCCCCG
>QMOC01000336.1 GCA_003648085.1 Chloroflexota bacterium | reverse complement strand
GTGGAGCTGGCCATCGAGGCCATTCGCTCCCTGGGAGAGGAGGAGGTGGACCTCTCCCGCTACCAGATGGGGCTCGCCGGATGGTACGAGCGCTTCCGGCAAACACAGTTGGGCGACTGGCTGCTCTACCTGGTCGAGAAAGAGGGGGTGCAGACCCGGGACGAACTGCTCGCCCAGGCGCACCAGGCCCTCGACTTCAGCCGCCATCCGATGCTGCGGGAGTTAGGGCTGGCTCAGCCGTACCACGGGGAGCTAATCGAGCAGGGCATTCAGGAGTTGTTCGAGCGCGGCTGGCTGGCAGGGGAGGAGCGGTTGAGCCTCACCGACGCAGGCCGGGAGCACCTGCGTCGGCGGATGCGGGGAACGCACCGCTTGAAACCGGTACCGAAAACACAAATGGAGGAGGTTTGAACGTCGAACGTGGTCAACCCGCCGGTGAAGCCGCTGTTCGAGAACGGACTGGCGGGCAAAGACATCACTTTCCCCGCCCCGGTGGATGTGCC
This sequence comes from Chloroflexota bacterium, assembly GCA_003648085.1. Classification (GTDB taxonomy): domain Bacteria; phylum Chloroflexota; class Anaerolineae; order B4-G1; family B4-G1; genus B30-G15. The sequence goes on along the minus strand of QMOC01000336.1, from coordinate 3,554 downwards.
TCACCAGTTCATCTCAAATTCAAAACAGGACTCTGGCGATTTTGCTCGTAGTAACGACTTCAGTCGTTCAAAGCGAGATCAGAGCGACTGAAGTCGCCACTACGACCCCCATATCTTGCAGATCCAGGATCTACTGAGACTCAGTATCGCCCTCCGCACTCGCGTTGGTAGCAATGGGGAGTAGGACGGTGAAGGTACTTCCCTCGCCAACCCGACTTTCCACCGTCACCCGTCCGCCATAGGCCTCGACGATTTCCTTAACCAGCGCCAGCCCCAGGCCCACGCCGCCGTACTGCCGCTGGGTACCTCCGTCCACCTGGTAGAAGCGTTCAAAGATGCGCTCCAATTGATCCGCTGGGATACCGATGCCGGTATCGCTCACCTCCAGGGCAACCTGCTCTCCCTCCTGCCGTAGCCGCATAGTGATCGTTCCTCCGGCGGGCGTGAATTTCACTGCATTGTCAATCAGATTGTCCAGCACCCGTCGCAGGTAGGCGAGTGAGCCGCTCACAGGGGGGAGGTGTGGCGCGATCTCCGCGTGCAGCCTCAATCCGGCCTGTCTGACGGTTCCCTGGAAATCCTCCACGGCGGCCCGTGCCAGTTCGTCCAGCGCCACCGGCGCCGGCTGGGGAGGACTGCTCTCGGCTTCCAGGATGAGCGTGATGTCCTCCACCAGGTCACTCAACATACGAGCACGACGTGCGATGACGGACACGGGTTTTTGCTGCTCAGGTCGTAACTCCCCCAATTCGCCGGCATCCAGCATCTCAGCGTAGCCCCGGATGAGGGCCAGCGGTGTGCGCAGTTCGTGGGACACGTTCTGGATGAATTGGCTCTTGAGGCGATCCAACTCCTCCAGCCGGACCAGCGCAGCCCCCAGTCCATCGGCACGCAGTTGAATCTCCTCGTACAGACGGGCATTGCGCAGCCCGACAGCAATTGTGTCGGCCACTGCCTCTAACAGCGATTGGTCTCCCTCATCGAAATCCGCCAGCCGGTCACTTTCTACGTCCACCGCCCCGACTACGCGCCCCTCGTCGAGGATGGGAACGCACAGTTCCGAACGCAAGGGAATCTCTCCCACGGGCAGGAAATAAGGATCGCTACGCACGTCAGACGCATAGTAGGGCTTGCCGGTACGGGCCACGTGCCCAATGATGCCTTGCTCGATCGGCTGACGATAGACACCAGGGGCTGCTATCCCCGGAGAACCGATGGGGACGATACCGCTATAGCCGCGCAAGAGCAATGTCCTCCCCTCATCGTCCAGGGTGAACACCTCGACCACAGGACGCGCGAAATAGCGGTGAATGCTCTCGGCTACGGCCTGCAAGAGATCATCGGTGTCCAAGGTAGTGGCAACGATGCGTGCAATATCCACTAACAGGGCCAGCCTCCGTGTCTGTCGTTGTTCGGCCTGGAACAGTTGTGCGTTCTGGATGGCGATGGCCACCGGCACTGCGACCGCTTCAACCAGTCGGCGTTGGGCCTCATCAAAGGCATCGCAACATTCGCTATAGAGGCTGAGCACGCCCACCAGCCGGTCATGTACCATTAAAGGTACGACCAATGCCGAGCACACCCAGTCGTCCAGGCCATCCACAGTGAGCCAATGCTCATCCTGACGCACGTCGGCCACGATGGCGGTGCGTCGTTGGGCCGCCACCCAACCGGCTAGGCCGTGCCCGATGCGCAGGCCGATCCGTCGATCGAGTGCTTCCACGCTCTCGGCTTCGTAGCCTGAGGCAGCAACGAGATGCAGGCGATCGGTGCCGGGCTCCAGCAGGAGGAGGATGCCCTTGAACGCGCCGACGGCGGCGCAGGTCTGGCACAAGGCACGCTCGGTGACCTCCTCCAAGTTCAGGCTCTCGGAGAGGGCGCGAGCGACGCCATAGAGAAGTTCCAGGTGATTCTTCTCGCGGGTCAGGGAATCGAACAGCCGCGCATTCTCGATGGCGACAGCGGCGTGGTCGGCGAAGGCGCACAGGGGCCCCAGGTGAGCCTGGCTGAAGAAGCCAGGGATGGCACTATCCACATTCAGAAAGCCGACCACCTCATCGCGCACGACGATAGGCGCGGCCGCGTAGGAGCGCAGCCACTCTTGCACCGGCACGTGCACCCAACCAGGGTAGGTGGCGGTGTCGGAGATGATTATTGGCTCCTTAGTATCCACCATATGCTGCAGGTTGGGCACCTCAGGGATGCGGAAGACGACTGTCGAGACGAACTCCTCCGCGCCGAAGCGCTCGTAACCCCGCCAGCGGACGACGCGCGCCCGGTCTCCTTCGATGAGCATGACGTTGGCTGCATCGCTGGGGACCACCCGACCGACCTGCTCCAGGATGCGGTCCAGCACCTGTTCGAAGTCGAGAGTAGCGGTGAGCGCGGCGACCGCCTCGGCCAGCGCCCGCTCCCGACGCCTGGCCTGCTCCCGCTCGATACCGCTGGCGATGACGCTGGCGGCGGCCTGCAGCAGGTCCACCTCCACCTGCTGCCACTCGCGCACCCGGTCACAGGCGTCGAAACCGATGAATCCGTACCAGGCGTCGGAGACGAAGAGGGGGATGACCAGGACGGAGCGGATGTCCTGAGACTCCAATACGACCCGCTCGCTTTCCGGGAAGTCGGCGACGTTGCCGGCGATGATACCACCCTGCCCCAAGATCTCCATCCAGCGGGCGAAGCCCCCGGCAACCCAGGAGAAGTTTTGCAGATCGGGGTTGTCTATCTGTGACTCGATCCCTGGCGCGCACCACTCGCAGCGCTGGCTACACAGCAGTGCCCCCTGCGGGCCCAGGCGGTTTTCAAACAGATAGACCCGACTGACCCCGGCCGTTTCACCCAGACAGCGCAACGCTTCGGGTAGAGCCTGGGCTAGCGTCTCCGTGCGAATCAGGATTTGTGAGACCTCGGCTAAGCACTCCAGATATTGCTCGCGAATGCGCAACATCACCTCCGCCCGCTTGCGCTCGGTGATGTCACGCAAGATAACCAGGCAGCCAGTGAAGCGATCAGGCCGATCATTTAAGGGCGAGATGCGCAGATCATAGATGCATTGCGCTTCGCCCTCGCCCAGGACGATCTCTGTGTTAGCCCCCGTCACGTCGCAGTGGTGTTCGGCCAGATAAGGACAACCGGAGAACGCCTTTGAAGCCGGCTGCCCGACTACCTCTGAGGCGGTGCGCCCGATGATACGCTCGGCTGCAGAATTGAGGTCCACGACGCGATCCTGCGCATCCAGCACGATCACGCCGTCGCTCATACTTTTGATGATGGCATCGCGCGCCACGGGCACGACGTCCAACAGCCGAAAGCGAAAGAGCCCCCAGGTTATCACCAGGCCGGACAGAGTGAGCGCGAAGGGCGTCAGATCCAGGTGGGGAAGTGGGCTCAAACCGGAGAGTGATAGCACCTCCGCCGCCCACGGTGCGAACGTGCAAGCCAGCACAACCACGATTTGTTGACGATACAGGCGTGGTAAACGGACGAGCGCCTGGATGAGCAGGAAAATGCCGAGCATAATCAGCACGTAGGAATAGGCCACATCTATCCAT
>QMOC01000335.1 GCA_003648085.1 Chloroflexota bacterium | reverse complement strand
GTGTCGGTGCGCAGTTTGAGATCAAAGGTGACATCCTCACCGATGGCCACCTCCTGGGCTGGATAGCGGGTGAAGATAGTCAGGCCCTGAGGCTCGTTTGGGGGCTGGTCCCCCTCTTGGGCCAGAACTGGGGTACTCACATGGGTGGCAAACACGAATAGCGTCACAAGTAGAGCAATCATCCAAACTCGTCGCATGATGTAACCTCCTCCTGATTATTGGGATTGAAGTTAGAATGGTTTGGGCAAACAAAGGCTGAAGCCGCCGGGCTGAAAGGACAAGGCCCTGCAGGCTGTTTTTAGCCTTAAAGGGACTTCACTCTCTCAGCGCGGGAACTTCAGCCTCGCGCCTCGACTGGGATCCTCTATTTCAGGTCAGACCGGTTTGCGGTGCAAAACTCGACGGAGACCCCGATTTATCGGGGTTTTCCCGGCTGAAGCCGGGCCTCCAACCCACTTTTGCACCGAGAACTAGACTGGCTGTAGTATACGCATGATGTATAAGAGAAGCATAAGAGCGATATTAGAATACCATTAGAATGGCTGCTACAGCACAACGGCCTCCAGCACCCTTTACCGTGTCCCCTTGTCTCCTTGTCTTGTCTTCGAGATCAGGTGACAGGGTGACAGGGTGACAGGGAGAATACTCTTTGACGATCCGTACGTCTATCACAGACGAAGCACGGGTGTAGTAGTCCGGTTCGGCGGCCCGCACGCGGGCGATTCCCCTCTCCCAATCCAGCGCTTCGACGACGTAGGTTGCGCCGCCGTGCAGGTAGACCGCCCCTTCGTGGATCAGTACGGGCGCGCTGGGGCGGTCCATCTGGCCGATGACCTGCGGCGGATCGGCGCTCACGTCCTGGATGACGACGTTGTCGGGGGTGCTGGTGCGCAGCGAGAGGCGGCCGGCTGGGTAGCCATCGCCGATCCAGGTGTAGCGACCGTTGCGGCGATGCAACACGCCCTCTTCGGCCAGTAGGTTCAGCACCTCCCTTGCATCGCCGAAGTTGCCGAAGGGCTCGTCTGTGAGGTACTTCTCAGCATAGCAGGAAAGGTGGAAGTGCCGAGCCCACAGGAAGCCCTTGCCCCCCAGACGGGGGCTTTCTCGTGCGGCGTGTTAACCTCACGGTTATTTTCATTATGGGCAGGAGGGGCAGAAGCGTCAAGTTTACTATCGCGGCAACGGAGGGGAAACTTATAAGCGGACCAGCCGTAGAAAACGCCGCTTTCCCACCTGCAGCACCCGCTCACGCTCGGCTTCGATTTCGGTCTCGATGCTGGTCACTCGTTCGCCGTCCAGTTTGACCGCGCCCTGCTGCACCAAGCGGCGGGCGTCGCTCTTGCTACGTGCCAGTCCTGCACCGAAGATGATGTCCACGACGTTGGTCGGTCCGGTCAGCGTGTAGGTCGGCATCTCCTCCGGCAACTTTCGCTGCTGGTGCACTCGCTCGAAGTGGGCAGCGGCCCTGTCGGCGGCCTCGTCCCCATCGAAGATGGATACAATCTCCCAGGCCAGTTTCTTCTTGGCCTCCATCGGGTGCACCTCGCCTCGCTCCACCGCGTCCAGCAGTTCGTTGATCTGTTCCGGCGTCCAGCGGGTGACCAGTTCAAACCAGTTACGCATGGCCGAGTCGGGGATGGACATGGTCTTGCCGTACTTCACCTCCGGCGGCTCGGTGAGGCCGATGTAGTTTCCCTTGCTCTTGCCCATCCGCAGGTGACCGTCGGTGCCCACCAGGATGGGCAGTGTGATGCAGACCTGTGGACGCTGACCGAAAGCCTCCTGTAACTTGCGCCCGGCCAGCAGGTTGAAGAGTTGATCGGTGCCTCCTATCTGCACGTCGGCCTTCAATTGCACTGCATCATACCCCTGCATCAGTGCGTAGAGGAATTCGTGCAGCCAGATGGCGTCTCCCTTCTTGTAGCGCAGCGCGAAGTTCTCACGGGCCAGGAACTGCTGAACGGTGAAGTGAGAGGCCAGTTCAATGACGTCGCTGAAAGTAAGTTTGCTCAGCCACTCAGCGTTATCGCGCACCTCGGTCTTCTCCGGGTCGAGTATCCTGAACGCCTGCTCCGTGTAAGTACGGGCGTTCTCCGCCACTTGTTCCGGCGTCTGCTGCGCACGTGCACTGGTCGTGTCACTGGGATCGCCGATGAGCCCCGTAAAAGAGCCGATGAGAAATATCACCTGGTGGCCCAACTCCTGAAACTGGCGCAACTTGCGCATCGGCACGGTATGACCAATCGTTAGGTAGGTGGCGGTGGGGTCAAATCCGGCGTAGACGCGCAGCGGGTGCCCGGTCCTCTCCGATTCGATCAACCGCTCACGCAGTTCTTCTTGCATATGCTCTTTGATTTGCTCGTCGCCGAACTCTGTCCCGCGCATCAGGATGGCGACCTGTTCGTCAATCGTGAGTTTGCTCATAGGATACCTCTCCTCTATCTCGTGGGTTAGGATGACGGGGGTAGCAAAAGACCCACTGGCCGTGGGTCTGGGGAGAGCGGATTGCAGCGCAAAGCGGCGCAGGCGTCTGACCGCCGCGCTACAATCCGCGAGAATAGATGTACGTGTGTGATCTCCAGGTCTGGCGTATCAACTCCGAGCACCTCGGTGGACGATTCGATTTACATTATACCGGAAACGCGCAAAAAGGCAATTGGCGGGGCGGGCGGAATAGGCTATAATAAAATCAGGAGGAATGACGATGACAACAGCAACACCAAGTCTTCAACTGCTGATCACTCACGCCCGCTTAGCCACACTGGGCGATGCCCCCGATCTCGTCGAGGATGGCGCGTTGCTCATTGCCGGCGATCGCATCGCTGCGCTCGGCACCACCGCCGAACTGACCACGCGCTACCCCGCCGTCGAGCGCTGGGATGCGGAGGGGCAACTGGTGCTCCCGGCCTCCATCTGCGCCCACACCCACTTCTACGGGGCTTTCGCCCGTGGGATGGCCATCCCCGGCGAGCCTCCCGCTAACTTCCCCCAAATCCTTGAGCGCCTCTGGTGGCGGCTGGACAAGGCGCTCACGCTGGAGGATGTGCGCTATTCAGCGCTGGTCTGCCTGGTGGATGCGATTCGCCACGGCACGACCACGCTGATTGATCATCACGCCAGCCCCAACGCCATCGAGGGCTCGCTCGACGTCATCGCCGAGGCGGTGCAGGAGGCAGGGCTGCGGGTCTGCCTCTGCTATGAGGTCACCGACCGGGATGGGTCAGAGCGGGCGCAGGCCGGCATCGCCGAAAACGTGCGCTTCGCGAAATCCCAAAGCCCAAAGCCCAAAGCCCAAATTGCTGCCACCTTCGGCCTCCACGCCTCCCTGACCCTGTCGGACGAGACGCTCGCCGACTGCGTCGCCGCCGCCTCCGAAGCGGGCCTGGGATTCCACATCCACGCCGCCGAGGACGTGGCCGACCAAGAAGACAGTTTGCGTAAGTCCGGCAAGCGCGTCATCCACCGACTGCACGAGGCAGGTCTCCTCGGTCCGCGCACCATCGCCGCCCACTGCGTCCACGTGGACAGGAGTGAGATCGAGGTGCTGGCCGAGACCGGCACCTGGGTCACGCACCAGCCGCGCTCGAATATGAACAACGGCGTGGGGGTGGCTCCAGTGGAGGAGATGCTGCGTGCGGGGGTCAGCGTTGGCCTGGGCAACGACGGTTTCTCCAACAATATGTTCGCCGAGATGAAAGCCGCTTACCTGGTGCACAAACTGGCCCAGCGCAACCCCCGCGCTATGCCCGGCGATCTAGTGATGCGGTTGGCCTACGCCGAAAACGCCCGTCTCGCTCGCGTCTTCTGGCCGGACCTGGCGCTGGGGGAACTGCGCGAGGGCGCAGTGGCCGACCTGGTCTTCCTCGACTACCATCCCACGACGCCGCTGATGGCGGGGAACCTGCCCTGGCACCTGCTCTTCGGCCTCGAGGCCTCGGCCATCACGGCCACCGTCTGTGGCGGGCGGGTGCTGATGCGCGACCGCCGACTGCTCACCCTCGACGAAGAGGCCATCACTGCCCGCTCGCGGGAGTTGGCGGCGCAGGTGTGGGAGCGAGT
>QMOC01000334.1 GCA_003648085.1 Chloroflexota bacterium | reverse complement strand
ACTTTCGCGTCATCCGGCTCCTGAGCAACCGGGCCATTGTCATTGGCACTACCGGCGGTGATTGCTCGACCGCGTTCGCTTGGTCAATGCACCTTTTCACTTGCGTTCACTATAGCCACCTGCCCGGCGGGATCGCCACGTCTGGCTCACGACTTACCGCCTTTCCTTCCCCGCTTCTGACGATTGATGACCATTCGCCCGCCAGGGGAAGGCGCTGTCACTCCTGCACCGGGAGGATAGGGGTTTCACCTATATGGACACCCAGTTGTTAAGGTTCTCGACCTCAACCGTCCACCCCCTGTGTCCCGGACACGGTTTCGGACGAACAGGTCGCACGACCCGCTGCAGCCGACTGCCCTGCTCGCTGCGCTCGCTCCGCGTGCGGCTGAACCGCGATCCGTTGGGCGGTGAGGCATAACGTGATTTGAAAGCCGGGGGCATATGACGCTTGGGTTGCAGAGAGGTTCTGTGAACCTGGTCCCCCATTCCAATGAATGGGGCACGCTTTTCGAAGAAGAGAGAACGAGAATAATCACCTGTCTACGAGGAAAGACAGTCGCTATTGAGCATGTTGGTAGTACAGCTATTCCTGACATTCCGGCCAAGCCGATTCTTGATATCGCTGTAGGGATACCTGATGTCGGAGCTATCTGTGAGTATATCCAGAAATTGAAGCAAATTGGCTACGAATACCGTGGCGATATTTCTGGTGATGGGGATTACACCTTTGCCAAGGGACCTGATAGCCGCCGAACCCACTACGTGCACATAGTAGCACTGGACAGCCCCAAGTGGGAGGAATACCTGCTGTTCAGAGATTATCTCCGCAACCACGAAGAGGAGAGAAAGGAATACGCCGCGCTCAAGAGCACTCTGGCTGAGAAGTACGGATCAGATAGGGACTCATATACACAGGGTAAGCAAGAGTTCATAAGACGTGTTGTCGAATTGGCAAGAACTGAGTTGGGGAGATGACGCATACTTGCTCTCAGTTGGCGTGATTGGGGCGAGGGGAGATAGCCTGCACCGCGTTTCTGCGCGAACTGGAGAAAGCGGGTTACGAGGGGACAGTGATACTGGAGGTCAACAGCAAGGCAGACCTGGAGGAGAGCCTGGCACAGGTGAAGGCATTTCTGTGATTGCACTGGTGGAAAAATAGAACCTGAGGAGACCGCTATGGATAGGCCATTGGAAGATAAGGTCGCCGTCGTGACCGGCGCGTCACGCGGCATCGGACGGGCCATCGCGCTGGAACTGGCGCGGCGGGGGGCTTCTGTCGTGGTCAATTACCGCCACAACGCCGAGGCCGCCGCCGAGGTCGTGGCCGCCATCGAGGCCGCCGGCGGGCAAGGCCTCGCGGTGCAGGCCGACGTCGGCGACTTCGAGCAGGCCGCAGGGCTGATCCAGGCGGCGCTAAATGCCTTCGGCCACCTCGACATCCTGGTCAACAACGCCGGCACCACCCGCGACCAACTGCTGATGCTGATGAAAGAAGAGGACTGGGACGAGGTACTGCGTACCAATCTCAAAAGTGTGTTCAACTGCTGCAAGGCCGCCGCCCGCCCGATGGTGCGGCAGCGCCAGGGGCGCATTATTAACATCACCTCCATCTCCGGCATCGTGGGCCAGGGCGGGCAGACCAACTACGCCGCCTCCAAGGCGGGCATCATCGGCTTCACCAAGAGCCTGGCCAAGGAACTCGGCCCCCGCAACATCACCGTGAACGCCGTCGCGCCGGGTTTCATCCCCACCGACCTGACCGCCGCTATGCCGGAAGAGTGGAAGCAGCGCGTGATCGAGATGACGCCGTTGAGACGAATGGGGCGGCCTGAGGAGGTGGCCTACGCCGTTGCTTTCCTGGCCTCCGACGAAGCCGCCTTCATCACAGGCGAGATATTGACGGTGGACGGCGGATTGGTGATGCAGGGGTAGAAGATTGCAGATTGCAAAGGGGAACGAGGATGGAAGCACAACCTAAGATCGGCAAAATCACCATCGCGCCAGAGGTGCTGGAGACCATTGCCCGCCTCACAGCCTTGGCCGTACCAGGCGTGGCCCGTCTGACCTCACCGCCGGGGGTGCCGCGTCTCTTGCGACACGACGGAGTACAGATCGAGGTCACCGGAAACAGTGTGCGCGTGAAACTGTACGTCGCGACCGAGCCGGATGTCAACATGCTCAGCGTCGGCCGCCAGATCCAGGCCGAGGTCACCCGCGCAATTCAAGACATGGTCGGTATGGAAGTCCGATCCGTTGATGTGCACATTGAGGACGTAGCCTACCCCTCTGAGGGAACATAACCAACCTGTAACCGGGAGGCCCGTAGCAGTGAAGGCTCGCCACCAAGCCCGTATCGTGGCGCTACAAGCACTGTATGAGATTGATTGCACCCATCACGCTCCTGCTGTCGTACTGGAACAACGGCTGACCGAGGTCCGACTGCCGAAGGCCTACGCGGCCTTCAGCCGTCATCTGGTGAACGGTGTGCTCAAGTATCAGCCTGTGCTCGATACCTTCATCCACCGCCATGCCCCTGAGTGGCCGCTGGAGCAGATGGCCTACATTGATCGCAACATCTTGCGCATGGCGATTTTCGAGTTCGCCGTGGACGGCCACACACCTGTCAAGGTAGCCATCAACGAGGCTGTCGAACTGGCCAAGACCTTCGGCTCCGATAGCGCCCCCCGTTTCGTAAATGGTGTACTGGGTGCCCTGGTGGAACACAAAGAGGCTATTGCACAAGCCGTCAGGGCCGCGGAGAAAGAAAAACGGTGAACTTTCTGAACGTCGGTCCCTGGGAAGTAACGGTCATCCTTATCATCACCCTCTTGCTGGTCGGCCCAAGGCGAATGGTGGAATTAGCCCGCACGTTTGGCCGAGCCACCAGCCAACTGCGCCAACTTTCAAACGAGTTCACTGCCACCATCCAGGCCGAACTCCTGGCTACCGAGCGTGAGGCGCGCCAGGCTCTGGAGAACATCATCGAGGATGAGTCAGCACCAAAGGCAGGATGAAGGGCCAGGCTGAAATCCTCGCTCGTCGGAGGTCGGCAGCCCCCGACCCAGCACCACACGAGGCAGCGCCGATTAAACAAGACGCTCTGAACGGCCTGGAAGGCCGCCGGGCCCACGATCCGGCGGGAGCGATCTGAATGGATACGAGGGCAGGATGAAAAATCGGGCCGAGATGACGATCCTCGAACATTTCGAGGAACTGCGCCAGCGTCTCCTTAAGGCAATCATCGCCCTCGTTATTGGAGTGATTGTGGGCACCTTCCTCACGCCTCCAGTCCTCAAGAGGCTGGTCGCCCCGCTTGGCGATCAGGTGCCTCTGGCCATCTCACCCACCGAAGCCGCCGCCGTCTTCTTCAAGGTCGCCGTTGTGATCGGCGTCGTGCTCGCTATGCCGGTTATCCTGTACCAGGTATTCCAGTTTGTACGGCCCGGCCTGGAGCCCCACGAACGCCGCTACGTTATCATCGGCGCACCGGCCGCCGCGTTGAGTTTCGCCGTTGGCGTGATCTTCGCTGCCGTGGTTCTGCTCCCGGCAGCCCTTCCCTTCCTCCAGGGCTTTCTGTTCGGGATCGTCGAACAGCGCTACTCGATTGACCGCTACATCTCCTTCGTCAGCAACGTGCTGCTCTGGGCGGGGCTGGTCTTCGAGACACCGCTGGTGATGTACTTCCTGGCCAAGTTGGGTGTTGTACCCCCCCAGGCGTTCGCCAAAGCACGGCGCGTCGTCATCATCGGCGCAGCCATCGGAGCGGCGGTCATCACGCCCACCACCGACCCGGTCAATATGCTGCTGGTTATGGTGCCTTTCCTGCTCCTGTATGAGGTCGGCATCCTGCTGGCCCGATTAGCGTAGTACTCGGTGCAAAAGGGGATCGGAGACCCGGCTTCAGCCGGGAAATCCCCGCTAAATCGGGGCCTCCGTCGCGCTTTGCACCGCAGACCAGCGTAAACATATCTATTGACAAGGAGGAATCGAGATGACAAAACAAACCGGTACGATCATCACCATCGTCGCGGCCATCCTCACGTTCTTGTGCTGCACAATTCCGCTGT
>QMOC01000333.1 GCA_003648085.1 Chloroflexota bacterium | reverse complement strand
TTCTGCTCCTGTGGGACGATCAGACCTATCGGGACGGCGTGGACATCACGCCCGGCGAGGTATATCGTCGCCTGAGAGAGGTCAGGAGCCTGCCCACGACTTCGGCTCCGTCTGTGGGTGACTTTATACAGGTCTACACCCGGCTGAGAGAGAAAGTAGAGAGCATCGTCTCCATCCACGTCTCCTCCAAACTGAGCGCGGTTTATCAGGCAGCACGGGTGGCGAGCGAGGCGGTGGAAGGGGTGGTGCCCGTACAGGTCATTGACAGCGGTACGGCGGCCATGGGCCAGGGGTTCGCCGTGCTGGCAGCAGCGCGGGCAGCGGCGGGTGGAGCCAACCCGGAGGAGGTGGCCCGGGAGGCGGAGAGGGTGAGCCGTCGCACCAAGGTGTTCGGTATGCTGGACACGCTGGAATACCTGCGGCGCACAGGACGGGTGAGGCGGGCGGTGAGCCTGGCCGCCTCGGCGCTGAACATCAAACCCATCCTGTGCATTGATGGTCGGGGAGTAGACCTCCTGGCCCGACCGCGCACGCCACGGAAGGCCCTGCGCGTGATGCTGCAGGAGATGGAAAGACACGTGGGAGGCCATCCGGTCCACGTGGCGGTGATGCACGCCGACGCCCCCGCCGAGGCAGAGCAACTGCGTCAGGAGGTGGCGGCCCGCTTCGATTGCCTGGAGTTGCTTGTCACCGAGTTCACGCCCGTGATGGGCAGCGCGGCCGGACCGGGGCTGGTGGGGCTGGCGTTCTACAGTGAGGATGGTACAGCGGAGTGAGCGAGCAGCGAGAAGGGGGGAGAGATGCGCGAGGTCGCTGTGGTGACCGATTCGGCGGCCAACCTGCCGGCTGAGTTGGTGCGCCAATACCACATCCACGTCGTTCCCCTCTGGCTTCGCCTGGGGGAGCGGCTCTACCGCGACCAGGTGGACATCACCGCCGATGAGTTTTACCGCCGTTTGCGCGATGGTAAGGGGCCTTTTTCCACCTCGCAGCCATCCGTCGGCGAGTTCGTGGAGGTCTATCAGCGACTGGCCGAACAGGCCCGCGCTATCGTCTCCATTCACCTGCCCAAGAAACTGAGCGGCACGTTGAGTTCGGCAATGGCGGCCGCACGTCAGGTCTCATCGCTGCCCATCCGGATCGTGGACTCCGGCTCGGCTTGCATGGGACAGGGGTTCGTCGTCTTAGCGGCGGCCCGGCTTGCCGCAGCGGGGGCGAGCCTGACCGATGTAGTAGAGAAGATGCGCGAAGTCATCTCGAGGGTCCAACTCCTGGCCACGTTGGATACGCTGGAGTACGTGGTGCGGGGTGGACGATTGTCCGTCGCGGCAAATCTGCTCAGGCCAGCATTGCGAGTCAAGCCCATGCTCTCCCTGCAGGCGGGACAATTACGCATACTCGGCCTGGCTCGCGGTCGAGCCAGGGCCGCCCACCGCTTGCTGGAACTGATGACCGAGAGAGCACATAGTGGCCCGCTCCACGTAGCCGTGTTCCACGCCGATGCCCTGGAGAGGGCGGAACATCTGCGTCAGGCAGTGGCAGAGCGCTTTTATTGTGCCGAACTACACCTGACGACACTGACCCCGGTGCTGGGAGCGCACGGTGGCCCTGGGGCCCTGGGCGTGACTTTCTATTGGGAGGAGTAGTATACGCTGTGCTTCACATTTTATGGGTACTGATCGGCTACCTGATGGGCTCGATCCCCTTCGCCTATCTGGCCGGCCGGCTGATGCGGGGGATTGACATTCGCCGGTACGGCACCCACGCCGTCACCGGCTCCAACGTCTACGAGAACGTCTCCCGCCCGGCCGTCGTCGTGGTGGGGCTGCTGGACATGGGGAAGGCGGCACTGCCCACCTGGCTGGGGCTGCGGCTGGGGCTGGGGCTGCCCACCGCGCTGGCCTCCGGCCTGGCCGCCGTTGTGGGCCACAACTGGCCGCTCTACCTGGGCTTCCACGGCGGACGGGGCATCGGCTCCTGCCTGGGCGTGTTGACGGTGGCCTTTCCATTGGGCTTTCCCTGGATGCTGGTGGCACTGGCCATCGGGCGGCTGCTGCGCAATCCGGTGATGCCGCTGGTGGGCTTCGTCACCCTCCCAATGCTGGCCCACATCACCGGGCAGCCCCCGGCGATGGTGTGGGCCTGCGTGGGGATGTTCTTCCTCATCGTCGCCAAGCGGCTGGAGGCCAATCGGGAGCCCCTGCCACCCGGCTCGGAGCGCTGGCGGGTGCTGGCCCGCCGCCTGCTCCTGGACCGGGACATCGAGGACTGGGAGACGTGGGCCCATCGCCGGCCGGAGAATTCAACGCCCGATCAAAAAAGAGGAGGGACACAGTGTTGAAACACACCAAACCACTGGCCGACACGCTGACCATCGCCCGCGCTATCTTGGGGCTCTGCATCGCCGGGCTGGGACTATCCCAGGGAAGGTCCGTCCTGCCCACCGTCGTCACCGCTGTCATCATCGCCTGGTTGAGCGACCTGCTCGACGGCCCGCTGGCCCGTCGCGACGAGGCCTGGCACACCACATGGGTGGGCGAACACGACGCCGAGGCCGACCTGGCCGTCTCGCTGGGCATCGCGGTCTACCTGGTCCTGAGCGGCTATGTTCCGGCCTGGGTAGGAGGGGGGCTGGTGCTGGCAATTCTGCTCTTCTGGTGCCTGCACTCCCATCAACTGGCCTGGCCCTTCTACGCTCTGCCTTACGTGATCCTGTTGTGGGCGGCTTTCCAGGAGGCGCCCGCCTTTGGCTGGCTGGCCGTGGCCTATCTGGGGATGACATTGGTGCTGCGCTGGCGCCGCCTGATGAACGAGTTCTTGCCCCAGTTCTTCGGCGCGGTGGGGAGTCTGCGCGGCGTGCGCAATGACCACGTGAGCGACGCCAGCGTCGAGAGAGGCGTTTGAGCAGGCCAAACCGAGGAGGTCACGATGTCTGGTAGAGATGTGACCGCCCTGCTGGCCGCTTACCTGCTGGGTGCGATTCCCTTTTCGTATATTATCGCGCGCTGGCGCACCGGACTGAACATCCGCCAGGTGGGCGAGGGAAACGTGGGTGCGCGCAACGTGGCGCACGTGGTGGGCATGAAATGGGGCATGCTGGCCGCCATTCTGGATGGTCTCAAAGGACTGGCGGCCTATCTGCTGGCCCGCGCACTGAACGTGCCGCTGCCCGTACTGCTGCTGTGCGGCTTCGCCGCCGTAGTCGGCCATGATTTCTCGATCTTCTTACATTGGCAGGGTGGTAAGGGTGTGGCGGTATCGTTGGGCTTCCTGCTTGGATTGCTGCCCTACTCGACGCTGGCCGGGGTGGGCGTGTTTGGCCTGGCCCATCTGCTGATGCGCGATTTCAACCGCAGCGTGGTCGTCGGCATCGCGGCTGTGATCTTCCTGCCGCTGGCCCTCGGCTACGGGCCGTGGATGACAGCCTACACACTGGCCCTGTTCCTGTCACTGGCAGTCAAGAAAATCATAGATCTACCTCACGAGCGGCAGGTGTGGGCCGAGCACGGCTGGGAGGGGACAATGGCTCGACCGGGCTGGTATAGGGAGGAACAGAACGCCGATGAAAGCCGGAGGCTCCGCTCTGCTCAAGCCTCCGGCTCAGGAACAAAGCCCCTGCAGGGCTGAGATGAGCCCGCAGGGCTTGGCTGGCTGAGCCCTGTGGTTCACCGCCGGGCGTGTGCCTGGTGCAGCGGATAGGCAACGGATAAGCCGATAGGTGAGCGCCACGGGGCGGGACGGCTCGGCATCCAGATTATCCGTTTATCCGCTCTTCATCCGCTGCAGCGGATAGGCAACGGATAAGCCGATAGGTGAGCGCCACGGGGCGGGACGGCTCGGCATCCAGATCATCCGTTTATCCGCTTTTCATCCGCTGCAGCGGATAGGCAACGGATAAGCCGATAGGTGAGCGCCACGGGGCGGGGCGGCTCGGCATCCAGATCATCCGTTTATCCGCTTTTCATCCCTTGCAGCGGATAGGCAACGGACAAGCCGACAGGTGAGTGCCACGGGGCGGGGCGGCTCGGCATCCAGATCATCCGTTTATCCGCTTTTCATCCCTTGCAGC
>QMOC01000332.1 GCA_003648085.1 Chloroflexota bacterium | reverse complement strand
GCGTAGTATTCCAGCGGGTGGACGACGGGTTCGGACATCTCTCCTTGCCGTTTCCTCAATCGGATGCAGCATGACAACCCAGGAAGGCGGCCAGGTCATCGAGGAATTGCTGTTGCTTTGCCGGATCCTCGGCGATTTGAGTGAGGTTGTATACTGATGTCAGTTTACCCTCCGCAATCCACTCTGCCGCTTCACGTGCTACACGTTCAACCAGAATGGTTGCGATGAATGAAAGAGGTGGTTTGGGCCGTCCGGTCCGCTCGCAAGCCAGCAAGATGCGATCGAACGTTCGCGTCGCAGTTTTCCAGTGCTCATCAGATCCAGCCGGATCGGCACCACCCTTGAGTTCACCGCCCCATAGAATGTCGGTTTCGTCGCTTGACGAGAGCATGTCCGGTCCGATCCGATGGGCGTTGCCTTCCACATCGTACCAGGTGATCTGACGGTTCAGTAGGAGGCGATTCCCATTCCGCAGCCGCACCTCGCGGTATACAACCCGCTGTTCCTCCAGGTGCTTCAACTCTGCTTCCAGGTCGGTTCCTGTGTCAACGATCAACTTCTGAGGAGTGCGGGGTGGAATCTCCTCACCGCCCAGCGGGATGGGACCTTTGAGAGTATAGACTACGCTGTGCAGGCAGCCTTGTTTATGCAAGTGGAGCAACAGCGGTGTGATAACTTCAACGTAGGCCAGTCTCCCTACCTCGTTGCGCCACGAGCCGTCGAAACTGGTACCCAGATTAGTATAGGCCATCTCCAAATGACGCTCCGGTGTCACTTCGCCGGTGGTCACAAGTGCACTAACGATGCGGTTGAAGTGATGAGCCAGATCGGTCGCAATGTCGGCCGGGGGTGTTTGTCCTGCTTCGTACGCGATAGTGCTCAGCCCCATGTCGTTCATCACCTTCTGCGAAACCATCGCTACGTTACGATAGTACATCACGAGTTCGGGATAATGGACCAGGATGTCCGGTGTGCAGAAGTAATAAGGATAAGGGATGGGGGGTTCACAGGCATCCAGCGCCTCGAGCGCTTCAACGTCAATCCAAAGATCGGACGCCGCCTCGTGCCATTCCTCCTTGTCGTACTCCGATGAGATGTGTTCAATGCGCCGGATGAGTGCGACGAAGTTCAGGGTTACCAGATTCTTGATGAAGAACACGCCGCGTTTGATCGAATTGCGCTCTACGGCACGCTGAATCTCGTCAGGCGTGCTGGCGAAGGGCGGCAGTGGTGGCTCTGTGTTAACCAGGTAACCGCCTCGCTGCTCTGCAACTTTCTTCCTCCAGCGTTTATGACGACGAACCATTGGTTTATGCCCTTCTCCAAATTGCAATGCTTTCGCGCACGGCCACGCGACCAAAGCGCCCCATTTGTTGGCTGGAATTACCCTTGTAGCGCGTGATGATGATGCGTTCGACTTTGAACCCTGCATCTGCGGCCAACTCAGAAAGTAGCAAATCAACCGGTATGAGTTCACCGTGGAACCGCGTGTTGGCTACGACCAGTGCCACCCTCGCTCCCGGTCGGCACACTTGTGCTAATTGTTTCATCACTTGATTCATATCCTCAAAGTATCCCTTAATCATCACCGGGATACGAGGGTTGTTTAAGTCCTGGCCTGCTAGATTGTCCAATATCTCGATCAGTGCTGGACGGTGGACGTCATTGGTAGGGGGCTCACGCGATTCGATGTGCGACCGCAGCAAACTGTGGCGTATCTGCTTCAATTCTTCGAACTCGTTGACAAACTGCAGGCACAATTCCAGGCTGTAGATGCGGCTATAATCGTACCGATTAAGATAGGGGGGCGAGGTGATGATGATGTCTGCATAATCATCAAAAGAAGCGATGAATGAGCGGGCGTCGGCCCGCGCAATGTAGCACCGCTTGTCGCCGCGACTATCGGACAGCGTCTTCGCCAAACCAGGCAGCCTCAGTTGCGTTCGTTCTCCTAACAGGTCGCTGTACATCATCTCCAGTTGGGAGCGCAACACATCGCGCACAGCTGGTATTTTCTTGTCCCGTCGCAGACGCAGGTACTGACCATCTTTGCTGGTGTAACTGACACTTTCAAGAACACTCATCAAACCGAGAAGCAGGAATTCGCGAATTGGCTCATTGTCAACCCGCTGTATCTCTTCCTTGAAAAATAATATCTGTTCTAGAGTGTTAGGCTCGTAGGCCAATCGGATGATGCGCACATCCTGTGGTGCGGACAGGGAAGGAGAATGGAAGGGAGTAGTTAGCAGCCTATCTATCTCCGAGCGCAGGCGGGCCAGATCATACACCTCCGGCCCGCGGAGTTTCACCTGTGCAACGAAGACCGCTACCGGCAGAATATCTATGCCCCAGGCACCAAAACCCATCTGCTTGGCAACCAGGGGTGTCGTGCCACACCCGACGAAAGGGTCAAAGATGCGATGGCGGGTCGGGTCTGCTTTAAACTCGCGTAAGAGCATCTCCACTAACTGATAGGAGAAGCCCTCTTTGTACTGAAACCAGCGGTGAATCGGGGCCGCTTTGTTGGGCACGTAAGTGACCAACTGGCGGAGGCGCAGCCGCTCATCGAAATAGGGTGTGTAGCGTGCTTCGAGAGCCTCACGTGCCTGCGTCACTCCCCGAACAGCCGATTGGGGTGCTAATCTCTGAATAACAGACATCGGTAATCTCTGGGTGCTCAAGCCTGTGGATAGACCTGCCCGAATTATAACACATCTCCCCCCTCCGTGCTACACCAGCGCCTTCTCCATCGCCTCGGCCACCGAGCGCACGGGGATGGGTTCGATGCCCTCGGGCAACCGTTCGCGCCTGCGGCGCACCGACTTGGGCAGCAGGCAGCGGCGGAACCCCAACCGCGCCGCCTCCTTCAGCCGCGCCGCCGTCTGCCCCACCGCCCGCACCTCGCCCGAAAGCCCTACCTCGCCGATGACCGCCAGATCCGCCGCCACGGGCCGATCGCGCACGCTGGAGGCGATGGCCACCGCTACCGCCAGATCGGCCGCCGGCTCCCCCACCTGCAGGCCCCCGATCACGTTGGCGAAGATGTCCTGGTCGTAGAGCCGCAGCCCCACCCGCCGCGTCAGCACGGCGATGATAAGCAGCAGCCGGTTGAAGTCCACGCCGTTGGCCGTGCGGCGCGGGTGGCCGAAACTGGAGTGACTGGCCAGCGCCTGAATCTCGACCAGCAGCGGGCGCGTGCCCTCCATTGTCACCGCGATGGCCGACCCGGGCGCGTTCACCATCCGCTCGGCCAGGAACACCTCGGACGGGTTGGGCACCTCGACCATGCCTTGCTCCCGCATCTCGAACACCCCCACCTCCGAGGTGGCCCCGAAGCGGTTCTTGACCGAGCGGAGGAGCCGGTAGGTGTGGAAGCGGTCGCCCTCCAGGTAGAGCACCGTGTCCACGATGTGCTCCAGCACCTTCGGCCCGGCGATGGCCCCCTCTTTGGTCACGTGGCCCACCAGGAAGACGGCCACGCCCTCGGCCTTGGCCCACCACTGGAAGCGGGAGGCCGCCTGGCGCACCTGGCTGATCGAGCCCGCCGCCGACGTCAGTTCCTCCGAGGTGACGGTCTGAATGGAATCCACGACCATCGCCAGCGGTTGAATCCGTTCCGCGTGGCGCAGGATCGCCTCCAGGTTGGTCTCGGTGACGACGAACAGGTTCTCGTTGCGGATGGAGAGCCGGTCGGCGCGCATCCTGATCTGCCGCGCCGACTCCTCGCCGGAGACGTACAATACAGGCTTGCCCGTCGTCTCCGCCATTAGCGACGCCGTCTGGAGCAACAAGGTGCTTTTGCCTATTCCAGGATCTCCACCAACGAGAATAAGCGAGCCGGGCACGACGCCGCCTCCCAGCACGCGGGCGAACTCCCCTAGCGGCAGCGGCAGCCGCTCCAACCCCTCGGTCTCGATCTCGGTCAGGCGGCGGGGCTCGCTGCCGGGTACGAGCAGGTGTTCAGCGGCTGGCCGTTCCGGCTTCTCAACCACCTCGACCATTGTGTTCCATTCGCCACAGCCGGGACAGCGACCCATTTCGCGGGGCGCAGTCCGCCCGCATTTCTGGCAGACCCAGTGAGTGC
>QMOC01000331.1 GCA_003648085.1 Chloroflexota bacterium | reverse complement strand
GTTGACAAGTGACGCGGAGAGAGTATAATATTAACAAGCCCCGGTGGCGGAATAGGCATACGCGGCAGGTTGAGGGCCTGTGCCTTTTTAGGCGTGCTGGTTCGAATCCAGTCCGGGGCATAGTTGGTACGAAAGTTAGGGGCCCCCGCCATCTTTGTCCCTCCGGCGGGGGCTCACTCACAAGACTTGGTTAGCACGCATAAGCGTTGGGTCAAGTAGGACAAGATGCCATTTTGTCGCATATTCATCCCAGAGCCTATGCGCGCCAACCAAGACTTACGCAGTTCCGTTCACAGGGAACGTTCAGAGCGCCGTCTTCAATTCTCCCGCACCACGATTGAAAGCCAATGTCAACAGAATTCATCACCCCCGGATGGGTCAAGGATGCCATCTTCTATCAGATTTTCCCCGACCGTTTCGCCAAGAGCGAGCGCGTGCCCAAGCCGTCTAACCTGGAGCCCTGGGACTCGCCACCCACCATCCACGGTTTCAAGGGTGGCGATCTGCTGGGCGTGGTCGAGCATCTGGACTACCTGGAGGATCTGGGGGTCAATGCCATCTACTTCAACCCCATCTTCCAATCGGCGGCCAACCACCGCTACCACACTCACGACTACTATCGCGTGGACCCCATCCTGGGCGGCGACGCGGCCTTCCGCGAGTTGCTGGACGAGGCCCACCGGCGGGGCATCCGCATTGTCCTAGACGGCGTCTTCAACCACGCCAGCCGGGGCTTCTACCAGTTCCACCACACTCTGGAGAACGGGGCCGCCTCCCCTTATCTGGACTGGTTCTACTTCGACGAGGAACGGCTGCGGGCGGGGAAGCCGCTGGATGCCTACCCCTCGCCGGAGACGGAACGCCTCTTGCGCCGCAGTCACAGTAGCCTCCGGGTGCTGGGCTACCGGGCCTGGTGGGACCTGCCGGCTCTACCCAAGTTCAACACCGACACTCCGGCGGTGCGCCGTTTTCTCCTCGACGTCGCCCGTCACTGGATCGAGTTCGGTATAGATGGCTGGCGGCTGGATGTGCCCTACGAGGTTGACGATGACGACTTCTGGCGGGAATTCCGCCGCGTGGTGAAGGCGGCCAACCCCGAAGCCTACATCGTGGGCGAGATCTGGGACGACGCCCGGCGCTGGCTACAGGGCGACCAGTTCGACGCAGTGATGAACTACATCTTCAGCCGCGCTTGCCTGGGCTTCTTCGGCGGGGAAAGCCTGGATCTCTCCCAACGTCCCGGCGGCTATCGGCTGCGTCGGCTGGACGCCGCCCAATTCGCGGCTGAAATAGAGCGCTTGCTGGCCCTCTACGACTGGGAGGTGACGCTGGCGCAACTCAATCTTCTCGGCAGCCACGATATGCCCCGCTTCCTGACGCTGGTTCGGGGCGACGAGGCGGCACTGCGCTTGGCCACCCTCTTCCAGATGACCTACCCCGGCGCGCCCTGCATCTACTACGGCGACGAGATCGGGATGGAGGGGAGGCGCGATCCCGATTGTCGGCGTGCTTTCCCTTGGGACGAGAGCCGCTGGAACACGGGGCTGCGCGAATACATCAGGCGGTGCATCGCGTTGCGCAAGGCCCACCCCGCGCTGCGCCGGGGGGAGTACATCTCGCTCCACGCCGCTGGTGGGGTCTACGCCTACCTGCGTCGGCTGGAGGAGGAGGCGCTGGTGGTCGTGCTCAACAACGGGGCCTCGCCCCATCACCTGGACGTTCCCGTGGGCGAGCACCTGCGCGACGGAACGCGCCTGCGGGACTTGATGGGCGCGGGGGAGGCGGAGGTCGTCGCCGGGCGGCTCGTGGGCCTGGCGTTGCCGCCGCGTTCGGGGGTGGTGCTGGCGATGGGCGGTGAGCAACGACCAAGCCTCCGCTCCAACCGCGCCAGCCGGTGACGCAACTCGGCCAGCGCAATATCGCGGCGCGTCCCCGAAGGCCAGTTTTCGACCAGCGCCAGCGCTGCCCGCGTCCACCCTGCTGTCAATGAGAGATTCCCCACGTGCCACTCGAAATACTTGGCCAATTCAACGTGGGCCAGAACGTCGCCTCTCGTCTCCAATGCCAACTGCTGCCAACAGGCGAGGGCCTCGGCCCGGCGGTCGGCTCGCTTGAGGAGGTATCCCAGGTCGCGCAGCGCCTTGCTGCGCAAATCGGCAGCCAGGCCGGCCCTGATGGCCGCACGATAGGCCCGCTCCGCCTCGATAAGGCACCCCTCGGCCTCATACCAGCGACCTAGAGCGTAGAACTCCGCGCCGCTCAGGGCATTGGCCCAGGGGTCGGCGAAGGTGCGGCACAGCCTCGAGGCCAGCGTGACCAGGCTCAAGATGTCCACCGCGTTGTGGTAGAGCACGCGCTTCATCTCGCGAGCATCGCCCGTGCGCAGGTAGTCGCGGTAGAGGTAGGGGATGATGCCGCTGGGCACGTCATCCTGCTCACGGCGCACACCCAACACCTCCCGTTCGAGTGTGGTCAGCCCGCACGAGGGCAGGTGATAGCGCCACAGTCGCCGCGCAGGATGCAGCAGGTCGAGGTGGGGCACTCCCGCTGTCGGCGGGGAGATACGTGCAAGGATGAAGCGATTTTCGAGAATCGGCACGTCGAAGGCGCGACCATTGAATGAGACCAGGGCCTCGAACTCTGGCAGTATCTCCGCCAGTGCCTCGACCATCGCCGGCTCGTCGCCGGGGTCGCGCAGGAAGTACTGGCGCAGGCGAAAGCCCACCTCGTCGAAGTAACCCAGACCGACGACGAAGGCCATCGTGCCGGTGCCGCCGGAGAGCCCGGTCGTCTCCGTATCGAGGAAACAGACCCGCCGCAGGTTCACATCGGCCAGCGCTCCATCCTGCGCGACCTGGGCTGCAACCCCGGTGGGCAGGTTCAAGAACGCGGAGAGCGGGAGGTCGCCGTGATGATGATCGTGCGGGTAGGTCACCTCGACGACGAAACACCGGCCGTGGGAGGTGGTGTAGAAGCGGCCGGGGAGCAGATCCTCGATGGCGACGCGGCGACGTGGGGTGCGCTTCCCCCCGGAGGGGGAACTGAGGGGGGGCGTCGTCAGTTCACGCACTCCCCGTACCACTCCCAATTCGCGCAGCCGCCGCCGCAGGTCCTCGCGCATCGCTCAGTAGACGATCACAGGGGTGCCGCCCTCTCGCACGCGCACGTAGTCCTTCTCGTAGGGGAAAATGGGTGTGGTCCAGCGGAAGAGCCACCTGGCCGCCTGGGGAGGCACGTTGACGCAGCCGTGGCTGCGCGGACGGCCATAATCGTTGTGCCAATAAGTGCCGTGGATAGCGACCCCGCCCCAGAAGTAAGAATCGAAGGGAACGCCGGGTAGGTCGAAATCATCACCGATCATGTGGCGCGAAGGGGATTTGAACACGATGCGATGATGCCCTCGCGGGGTGGCGCGGTTGCCTCCTATGCCACCGGAGATGCGCGTGGTGAATACCGGCTCGTCGTCCTCGAAGGCCACGAGCAGTTGGTCGCTAAGCGAAATCTCGATGCGCTTATCGTGGACGTGAGGTGAAATCGGCGTCAGGTCTTCGGCAAAGATGGGGCGCACGTGCTCGGCGGGGACGTACTGACGCCGCCCGGGGGCCAGGTTGTCGCGCAGCCGGTACCACAGCCGGTGGTCTGTGCCCCACACCGATTCAGTGATGCGATAGACGGAACTGTAGCGCAACCGGTAGACGCGGTAGGCATCAGGTGACGGAGCATGGCGGGCGTCGGTGTAGGGGACGCTGATCTCTCCCCACGGTCCCTCGGAGGGGAGATGCTGCAAGGGCGTGTTAAGGTGCACCTCGACCGGCTGGACGTAGGAGGAATAGACGTAGCCGCCGATGACGCGGAACCAGATGGAGTTGTAGGGGTTGCGGCCCTCGGCCTCGACCTCTTCGAAGTAGGCGATGACGTCGTCGCGCCGGTGGCGACGCACGGTAGGGGCGCGGTGACTGGGCTCCGTGCGCACCCAAACCGACCATTCGGTGATCCGCCCTAAGCGGGCCTTTTCGCGTGCGACCTGATCACGGGGAGGCAGAGGTGGCAGGATGGCTCCTGCCAGTGCCGCCCCGCTCAGTTTGAGAAACTCCCGCCGCGTCAG
>QMOC01000330.1 GCA_003648085.1 Chloroflexota bacterium | reverse complement strand
TCTGTCTAGCACCGGCTCTTCAGGCCGGTGCGGCACTCTCCTGCCAGGCCCGGATGGCCGCCAGGAGGTGCGTTTTGTCAAAGTCGGGCCAGTAGACAGGCGTGGACCAGAAGAGGGCGCCGGCCACCTGCCAGATGAGGAAGTTGCTCAGCCGCATCTCCCCGGCCGTGCGGATGACCAGGTCAGGATCCGGGAGCCCGGCGGTGTAGAGAAAACGACCGAACACGGCCTCGTCCAGCAGAGCCGGGTTCAATCTGTCCTGCCGGACGGCGGTCACCACTGCCCGTGCCGCGTCCACGATCTCCGCCCGCCCCCCGTAGTTGAGGGCCAGGTTGAGCACCAAACCCGTGTTGTGCGCCGTGCGGCGGGTTCCCTCATCCATTGCCCGCAGCAACGAGGCGGGCAGGCCCTCGCGGCGGCCGAGCATCCGCAGCCGCACGTTGTTCCGCTCTAGTTCGTCCACCTCCCGGCGGACATAGTCCTCGGCCAGGTGCATCAGAAGAGCGACCTCCTCCTCAGGGCGTCGCCAGTTCTCGGTGGAGAAGGTGTACAGCGTCAGCACTTTGACGCCCAGATCGGCGCAGGCACGGACGATGCGCCGCACGGTCTCCACGCCCGCCTTGTGGCCGGCCGTGCGGGGCAGCCCCCTCTGCTGCGCCCAGCGTCCGTTGCCATCCATAATGATGGCGATGTGATCTGGGATGGGATCACCTTGCTGTTGTTCGGTCATGAACACCTCTATGAACACTCTGCCCCTGGTCTCAGCGCCGGGGCAGAAAGTCCCGTTCAAGCCACCAACTCAGCAGTGTGGCGATGAGCAGTATGACAAGAACTTCCAGTAGATTGAGGATCATCGCTCAGCGGATGTCCGTCATCGGTAGCGGCGGTGGGCGTCGCAGCAGGAAACGGCTCATCGCGTTGACTGTCGAGCGCACGACCACGCGATGCCACCCCTCACGGACACGGCGGGGAGAGGCGTGGACGGCGAGGTCGGGATCGAAGCGGATCGGCGCGATGCGGCTCACCCGCAGCGAGAGGTCGGTGTCCTCCCCCGAGGCCCAATCCACCGGGAAGCCACCGGCCTCCCGGAAGACCTCCCGGCGCACGGCGAAGTTGCTGCCCCACCAGAGGCTGCGCCGCACGCGGTTGCTGGCCCACAGGACCCAGGTGACCGGGTAGCGTAGCCACAGTTGCTCCACCGGCCGGCCGTCGGGCCAGTAGACCGGGCCATAGACAGCCCCCAGGGCGGGATCGGCCCAGAAATGGGCGGCGATGCGGCTCACCCAGAAGGGAGGCACGACGGTGTCCGCATCGGTGGAGGCGATGACCTCCCCCCGCGCCGCCTCGAAGCCGGTCTGGCGAGCATAGGCCACGCCCTTGCGTGGTTCCGCGATCACCCGCACTCCATACCGCCGGGCCAACTCCGCCGTGGCGTCGGTCGAGCCGTTGTCCACCACGATGACCTCGAAACGGTCGGCGGGATAGGTCTGACGTGCCAGGGCCGCCAGGCAACGGCCCAGGTAACGCTCCTCGTTGTACGCTGGGACGACGACGGAGACCCTTACGCCTCCCGAAGGTCCACCTGCAGTCACTTTCATCGGCTACGCCTCACTTCTTTCTGCGGTGTAGAACGCCACCCCCACCGTTCCCGGCCCCACGTGGGTGGCGATAACGGGGCTGAACTCGACGACGAGCAGTTCCCGGCAGTCGAAGTGCCCGGCCAGGTATTGACAGATGCGTTCCGCTTCCTCGGGCGCCTGGGCGTGGACGATGGCGGCATGAATCGGGCGGTTGCCGGCCCGCTCTGCCACAATCTCCAGCATGCGCCTTTTGGCCTTCCGCGTGGTGCGTGCTTTCTCCAGCACGTCAATGCGCCCCTCTTGGAAATGTAGAATGGGCTTGATCTGGAGTACCGACCCCACCAGGGCCGCCGCGCCGCCGATACGCCCACCCTTGTGCAGATATTCTAGCGTGTCCACGACGAAGACGGTGAACAGGCGCGCGGCCAGGGCCTCCACCCTTTGGACGACTTGAGCGGCGGGCAGGCCGGCGGCAATAGCGCGGGCGGCGGCGGAGACGAGCAACGCCAGCCCACAAGAGGTGATGCGCGAGTCCACCACGTACACCTCCGGCGGATCCTTTATCTCGGCCATAAGCGTCTGACGGGCAGTCTGGGCCGAGGCAACCGTACCGCTGATGCCGGAGGAGATGTGGATGGAGACGATGGCCTCGGCCTCTCGGCTCAAGCGGCGATATAACTCCAAAAAGTCCCAGGCTGACGGCTGCGAGGTCGTCGGCAATGTCGGGGCGTTCCTCAATCGCTCGTAAAAGGTCGACGTGTCTATATCCACCCCATCGCGGTAGACGTCCTTTCCGAAATGGATGTAAAGGGGAATGACATGTGCTCTATATTGCTCAACCAACTCCGGCGGTAGATAAGCAGTGCTGTCGGTGACAACAGCGATTTTTGACATGAGAGCACCCTCCTTCTCTAAAGAGACAATAGAGACAAACAAGACGAAGAAATTTGCTAAAAATAATAAGACTACGTCTCGACGACCTTCATCACCTCCCCGACGAAATTAGACAGCCGCCGCTTGTTCTCGGCGCTGAGGCGCGAAAGAATTTCCTGGTAGCGACCGGTGTAGGAGAGCAGGAGGCTGATCAGGCGGCGATTGATGCGCTCGACGAAGGAAAGCCCCAGCGTCAGGCCCGCCAGCGCGCTGAGCCCCGCTTCGCCGGGCAGACCCAATGCACGCAACTGATCGAGCAGGCCGGCTGCTGAGGCGTCTTCCCGCAATTGGTGCAGGCTCAGGATGACGGCGGTGATCATCTCAGCGGCGTAGAGCATGGGGGACTCACGCTGGGGCAGGCGGGCCAGAATCTCCTCCAGCAGACCCTGGTAGTTGGTACCCTTTCCGGCCCGCAGTGTCTCCAGAGTGCGCGTCTTGACCTCGCTCCACTCAGCCCCGTTCCAGTCCTCGCCTGCCAGTTCTGCGAGCAGGGTGTCAGCCTGCGACGTGGGGCGGAAGACGATGCTCGAGCGCCCAGCCCCCTGTCCCTTTCCCCGCAGGACGTATTCTGACCGCACCAGGCCCCGTTCCTCGAGCAGCCGCAGCATGTCGTAGGCAGTGATCTTACTGACCCCCAACCGCTGCGCAACGTCGCTGTAGTGCAGTGGCTCCTGCACTTCACGGTAGAGGTCGAGAAAGGTGCTCAAGAACGCTCTCTGCCGACCGGTGAGTTTCATCGCTACTCCTCCGCACATCACGCTCGTATTCCAAAAAAGCCGAATAAATTATAGCACGAGAAGCCGGCCTTGTCAAGGCGTGGCTTGACCAGTTCACCACTTCCCTGTAGAATATCCTCCGTGAGGCAAATACCGCTTGTCACGCTCACGACCGACTTCGGCACGGCCGACGGCTACGTGGGGACGATGAAAGGCGTGATTCTCAGCATCGCCCCCGACGCGCAATTGGTGGACATCTCCCACGAGATCGCGCCCCAGAATGTCCGTCAGGCCGCTTACGTGCTCTATACCGCCTACCCCTTCTTCCCGCCGCATACCGTGCACCTGGTCGTGGTGGATCCCGGCGTGGGGAGCGCACGGCGGCCTATTGCCCTACGCACGCCCGCTGGCTACTTCGTCGGGCCCGACAACGGCGTCTTCAGTTACGTGATGGCCCGCGAGCCGGTGGAGGCGCTGGTGGAACTGCGTGACCCGCGCTACCGTCTCCCCCAGGTCAGCCATACCTTCCACGGGCGCGATGTCTTCGCTCCCGCCGCTGCGCACCTGGCGGCCGGCGTCCCCATCACGGCCCTCGGCCCGCCTGTGCTCGATCCGGTCACTTTTCCACCTCCGTGCCTGGAAATCACCCCCGAGGGTATCACGGGCGAGGTGCTGCACGCCGACCGTTTCGGCAACGTCATCACCAGTATCGGGCGACTGGTGTGGAGCGAGGACGAGCTCTCATTTGAGCCCGCCTTTCGAAAGCCGGGCTCAAATGAGAGCTCGTCCGCGCTCCACACCAGTCGCCCAATACTGGTGATGACGTTGCCGAAACGGTCGGCGTGCAGCACCTCGCCCGTGATACCCTCGGGGGCGAGTTCC
>QMOC01000329.1 GCA_003648085.1 Chloroflexota bacterium | reverse complement strand
GTCTTTGCGGCAAGTAAGGGGGATTGATTCCCCGCTGCTCTGTAGCCCGGCGACTTCATCGCCGGGCGGCGGTGTGCAGCGGACATCAAAGTGTCGACCTATTTTCGCTTGTAATTGAACCATCCCGTGAGGAGGGTATGGATTATACCAGTGGGGTTGCACGTGCGGCGGCACTCCTGCGAGAAGCCCACTATGCTATCGCTCTGACCGGTGCGGGCATAAGCACTCCATCTGGTATCCCCGACTTCCGTTCGCCGGGGACCGGGTTGTGGGAGCGGGCTGACCCGATGGAGGTGGCCTCCATTTATGCCTTCCGACGTCACCCCGAGGCGTTCTATACCTGGATGCGACCGCTGGTGATGACGCTGCTGGCAGCCGAACCTAATCCTGGACACCTGGCGTTGGCGGAACTGGAGGCCGGTGGGTGGCTGAAGGCGATCATCACCCAGAATATTGACAATCTCCACCAGCAGGCCGGCTCGCGTGAGGTGTTGGAACTGCACGGCCATCTGCGGGAGGCAACCTGTATCAGTTGCTACCACGTTATGCCGACCGGCGAACTACTCGATGACTTCCTTGCCTCGGGCGAGGTGCCTCGCTGTCCTGTATGCGGTGGGGTGATGAAGCCTAACGTTGTGCTCTTTGGAGAACAGTTGCCCATCCAGGTGGTCAATGAAGTGATGGAGCACGTCCGTCGGGCCGACCTGATGCTCGTTGCGGGGTCGTCACTGGAGGTTATACCGGCCTCTCGATTGCCGCTCCTGGTGAGCGAGCACGCCGGTCGCCTTATCGTGATCAACCTGACGCCCACCTACATTGACGAGGTAGCCGAGGTAGTTATCCACGCTGATGTGGCTGAAGTATTGCCCCGTATTGCACGTGCCTGTGCGGAGGGATAGAATGGTACAGGATAGTGAGCGTGTGGTATGGTTGGAACGGCTGATTGAGATCAGCCGTTCATTGAATTCGACGCTTAGCCTGCGTCCGCTGCTACATCGTATCCTGGTGGCGGCACAGGAACTTACTAGGACGGAAGCCTGTTCGATTCTGCTGCTGGATCGCAAGAGCGGACAATTGCGCTTCGAGGCAGCGACGGGACCGCAGGGCTATAGGATGCGCTCTATCGTCGTTCCGATGGAAGGCAGCATTGCGGGATGGGTCGTGCAAACGGGCGCGCCTCTTGTCATCCCGGATGTCCGCAGCGATCCCCGTCATTACCATAAGGCGGATGAGCAGTCCACCTTCACTACTCATTCTATCCTGGCTGTCCCGTTGATTGCCAGGGACAATGTGATCGGTGTGTTGGAAGCGCTCAATAAGAAGAACGGGGCCGAGTTCGGCGAGGAGGACGTCGAACTATTGACTGTGCTGGGTGATCAGGCGGCGGTAGCGGTACAGAATGCGCTCTTGTTTCAACAATCTGACCTGATCGCCGAGATCGTGCACGAAATGCGCACGCCACTAGCGGCCATCCTTGCTTATGCTGAACTCATGCAGCGAGCAGATGCAACGTTGGCTCAGTGCCGCCAATTTGCAGACGTCATCCGAGGCGAGGCTGAGCGACTCAATGAGATGGCGACGAATTTCCTCGATCTGGCACGGCTGGAGTCGGGTCGCGCCTTTTTTGCCCAGGATCCGGTGGACCTGAGCACGGTGATCCGCATGGCGGTTAGCGTGCTGATGCCGCAGGCGGATGCAAAGCAGATAGGATTGTCAGTGGACATTCCCTCTGCTCTGCCACTTATCGTGGGAGACGCACAGCGGCTCCATCAGGTGATGCTAAACCTGGTAGGCAATGCGGTGAAGTATTGTCGGCCGGGCGATGAGGTTACGATTATGGTGCGGAGTGAGGAGGATCGTCTGGTCGTGAGCGTTGCCGATACAGGGCCTGGTATCCCGGCGGAGGCTTTACCGCACATCTTCGAACGCTTCTACCGTGTGCCCGATGTAAGGAGGACATTGGGGGCCGGGTTAGGGCTCACCATCGCACGGCAGATCGTCGAAGCGCACGGAGGGGAGATCCACGTCAGCAGTGAAGAGGGACAGGGCACGACGTTTACGTTTATGTTGCCGGTGAATAAGACGCGGGTGGACGCTGATGCGCACTGATTTACCGGCCGCGTTCGATTGGGCTGATCAAAGCCGCGTTTCGTGAAAGGTGTGAGGGTTAAGTGCCAGGTCGCCAAGTCGGATGGCGTCCACCTCGGCCAACGAGGGGAGCGGGGTGTATAGTGTAATCGTATTGCGAACCGGATCGCTGGCGGTGACGATGCCCAATGCCAGTGTGAACCCCGCGCTGTCCTCCAGCGCCAGCAACCGGTGAGGGGTGAAGATGGGGGCCGGAAAAACGGCCAGGTGCTGCCAGGCTATCTCCAACGTGTGTGCCCCCTCGAAGTAGTAGCGAAAGCGAGTGACGCGATGCTCCTGGCGGATAGGCACCTCGCGGCGGCGGGCAGCCCGTGAGGCCGGGAGGTCTACTACACGAGTACGGCGACTGCGGCGCAGAGGAACCAGCAGGTGTTCTAGTTCGCTCCTGCGCTGGATGCCGACGACCACAGTGGGCCGCAGCAGTTCCACCTTCGCCCGCTTGAGTTCCCCACCGCCATAGGCCGGATTCACCAGCCCTGTCGTATCGAACACGATGACGGTGGCCCCTTCCCCGCGTGCTTTTCGCACCAGTTTATGCGCGCCGACGACGGTGGGTAGCATATGGCGGCGCGGGGAAACATCGCCGACGAAGGTACGATAGCACGGGCCGGTGGGCGGGAAGGTATCGTCACCGGGCTTGCCCAGTGCCAGCGTCATCGTTGTCGGTGGCCCGAGTGTGGCCTGGCCCATATCCCCGTCCACAAAGGCCACGCGCTCGTGATACTCGTGCAGGCGGCGGTAGAGGTAACGGGCGAAGGTTGACTTGCCCGTGTCCGGCGCACCGACGACGAGGATGACGCCGCTCAGTGAGTGGAGCGTGATCCGTTCCCAGGCAGGGGGGATTTCAACGTCCAAATGACCGAACCCCGTTTGCTCGTCACAACGACTTTCAGTCGGCGCTCAGTGTCGGTCGTCATTCTTCCGCTATGGTGATCTTTTCTATCACATCACCGATGGCAATGGACTTGACGACGTCCATCCCTTCGATGACGTGACCGAAGACCGTGTACGCTCCATCCAGGAAAGGAGTAGGGGCCAGAGTGATGTAGAATTGGCTCCCACTGGAGGCACGGGTAGGGTTCACCTCATCCGATCGCCGGGCCATAGCAATCGCGCCCTCGATATGGGGCAATCCGATCTCCGCCGGTATGGTGTACCCAGGCCCACCGGTACCAGTTCCCGTCGGGTCGCCTCCCTGGATAACGAAGCCGGACTCCACGCGGTGGAACGTCAGATTATCGTAGAAGCCCTGCCTCGCCAGGAAGACAAAGTTATTGACGGTGAGTGGAGCAGCGTCGGCATCGAGTTGGACAACAATGTCGCCTTTGGCCGTTGAGATGGTGGCGATGTAGGTCTTGCTGGGGTCAATCTGCATCTCTGGAGGCTCGCTGTACATATTGTTGCGGTCGGCAGGGTTGGCTGGCATAGAGGTCGCGGGCGACGTCGGTTTGCCTGGTCCCACGGTAAACCAGAAAGCCACTGCACCCAGCACGAGGACGGCAGCGAGGCCACCAATCCACCACCAGCGCCTGGTGGGTGCGGTCGAAGCCGGCTTTCGCCGGGGCTTGGCCTGGAATTGTTGTCGCCTCTTAGTCGGTTTCCTCTTCTTGCTGATTCCTTTGCTCTTCTTGGGCATGAGAACTCCTTTCCGTTATAGTCAGTTGCTTGAAACGAAAGTGGTCACTACTACAGGGAACGTTTAGGGGGCCAAACTGCGTCGAAAAAGTCGCTTCCGCCATAGCAGGGGCTCGCCCGCCGGAGGCTCCACTACGCTCAAGCCTCCGGCTCAAAAGCGAAGCCCCTTCGGGGCTGAGATCAGCCCGCAGGGCTTTGCTGGCTGGGCCCGGTGGTTCACCGCCGGGCGGACGTGCGAGAAACCGGCAACGACTTTTTGGAGATGACCAGTGCCAGACGAGACTCTAAACATTCCCTGTGCTACAAATCTCCTCGGCTACCCGCTGGAC
>QMOC01000328.1 GCA_003648085.1 Chloroflexota bacterium | reverse complement strand
ACGGAAGAAAAAATACCGCTCGACTTTGGAGGCCCAGGCATTAGCGTAGGATTGGATCACATAAGCGGCTGCTTCGTCTTGCGTGGCCGCGTAGTCGTACTTGGGTATATCGGGGACCCAACCATAGGGATCACCCCACACCGGCACGCCGGTCTCGGTGAGCCAGATGGGATGGTCAGCCACGTTGTAGACACCCATCCCGCTGCGAATATTCTCCACCTCGTCGTAGATGCTGGAGGAACGGCTATAGAGGTGGACTGACATCACATCAAAGAAGTAGTTGTTCTGCGGAGCGGTCGGGTCCTGGTTGATCTGGTTCAGCACCCATCTATAGTATTTGGGGTTAATCCAGTAATGCAGCCCTCCAAAGAGAACGGTGCAGTCGGGGCAGGCGGCCTTGGTCGCCTGGTAGCCCACCTTGAGGAGTTGAGTGTAGTCGGTAGATGTGCCGCACCAGAAGTAAGACCATTCCGGCTCGTTCCACATCTCCCAGTGCATCACCCCCAGGTCACTATAGTGATCAACGACATGATAAACGAAATGCCCCCAGTAGTTGATCGGGTCGCCATCGTCGGTGGTCCAGTCGTCCCACTCTTCATAAAGCCCCTGAGGTGGTGTTTTAACCCACCAATCCTCCCACGTGTCCTGAGGTGCTAGATGCGGAGATAAAACACTGGCTGCCGGGGAAGTCATACGAGGAGCCAATGGATAATGGTTAGACACCTGCACATCCATCAGAGATATTCCCCGCGTGCATTGGGTAGCAGCCCACTGTGGGGTCATTTGCAAGATTCCAACGATGTTCTCTATACCAGCATCGTGTAGGTCGCCAACCAACGTGTCATACGGGCCGAAGTTCCACGTGTCACGCCCTGGCTCAATGGAAGGCCAGGCAAAATCGAAGCGGTCCCAGCGGGAACCGGCGTCAAGCGCCTTCTGGACAAAGGGGCGACCTGAACCCGTCAGTGGGTCGGGATAGTAGGAATAGCACACCCCTGCCCGCCCGTCCGTCTCCTCGACCGGCGGCAAGGGAGTGACAGCAACCGGCTCCGCGACAACGGGCCGGGCCGAGGCCATGAGGAACGCCAGGCCCAAGGGACAAGCCAAGACCAGCAGAGGAATGGTGATGTGTCTGATTGTCCGTCTCATCGCCGCATCTCCTAGTCTCCAGTATATCCGGGATGGGCACAGATGTCAATAGAAAGTTGGGTTAGGTGGGTGGGTGGTAGGCTGGTAAGTGGGCACGCCGTCGCCCAATTTACCAGCGCACCAGTTGGGATGGTTCAATTACAGGCGAAAACAGGTTGACACTTT
This sequence comes from Chloroflexota bacterium, assembly GCA_003648085.1. Lineage (GTDB taxonomy): Bacteria > Chloroflexota > Anaerolineae > B4-G1 > B4-G1 > B30-G15. Next base: position 2,813 of record QMOC01000328.1, on the reverse strand, counting down.
GATGTCTGCTGCACACCGCCGCCCGGCGATGAAGTCGCCGGGCTACAGAGCAGATGCCCTCTATCACCACTTTCAACATCCAGGCGGCTGAGCCGGTGTACCAGGTCCAACTGCCACGGCCAAAACAGGCCGAATCGGGCCCAGCCACGTTCCCGGAGGTGATGTAGGGCCTCGCCTGATAACGCTCCGGGGCCAGGCCGCGATAGATAGGACACACCTTGCGGTACATCCGGTAGGCCGCATCCCCTCGTCTCAGTAGGCACTTGGCCAGCATCGCCTAGGTGGCAACGTGGGTGTAAACGCCACCGTTCTCTCGCGTCCCAGGGGCATAGCGGGTGAGGTAGCCTATCCGGGCACAGGCGGCCAAGTCAAGAGTTCCCTTTCTGCCAAATTGCACTACAATTATGCCGAATTTTGTCAAGAACCTGGTGTAGAATAATGTCGTGAGCCGTCCATTGGACGGCTAGGGGAGAGCGCCATGCCGAACACCGCTACTCGGCTCATCACATTGATTATGCTCCTACAGCGACGGCCCAATCAGAAGGCGGGCGAACTGGCGGAACAACTGGGCGTCTCGGTGCGCACCGTCCACCGCTACATCGCCATGCTGGACGAGATGGGCATCCCGGTCTATTCCGAACGCGGCCCCCACGGGGGCTTCTCCCTGGTGCGCGGCTACCGTATGCCCCCGCTCGTCTTCACCCCCGAGGAAGCGGTCGCCGTCTACCTGGGCACGAGCCTGGTGGAGGAGATGTGGGGTCAACTGTACCGCGACGCCGCGCAGGGGGCACTGGCCAAACTCGACAACGTCCTCCCCGATGAGCAGCGGCACGAGGTCGCCTGGGCGCGCCGGACGCTCCTGGCGACCGGTATGCACCGTGCTGACTGGACGCCGCTGGTCCCACTGCTGGAAAAACTGCGCCGCGCCACCCGCGAGCGACGACGAGTCAGGATGGTCTACCGTGGACGGAGCCAGCCAGAACCCCTACAGCGCGACGTTGACCCCTACGCGCTGGTCCACCGCTGGGGCTGGTGGTACGTCATCGGTCACTGTCACCTGCGCGAGCGTATGCGCACGTTCCGCGTGGACCGCATCATCGAATTGACGCTGCTCGACGAGACCTTCGACGTGCCAACCGATTTCGACATTCAGGAGTACCTGGATGCTGAGTCTCACCCCCAGCCTCAGGTGCAGGTCCGCATGCGTTTCGCGCCGGAGGCGGCGCTCGAGGCGCTAGACAACCGCGCTTTCTGGGAGACAGTGGAGGAACGGCCGGACGGTTCGGTGGTGGTCACGTTCAACGCGCCTGACCTGGAGTGGCCGCTCCGCGTGGCGTTGAGTTATGGCCCCCACGCCGTCGTGCTAGAACCGGATGAACTGCGATGCCTGGTGAGTGAGCGGGCCCGCGCCATCGCAGCGCAGTACGTATCTACCAGATAACACATTCGAGGAGGCTATCCATGATGGAATGTTATGAGAACTACCCAGGCTCGGTCGTCGCTTTCAATTCGCTGTTTGGTCTTGCAGGATTTGCCGTCGGTCTGATGGTACTGGCTCAACTGAGGACCTGGGCCTGGGTGGGGTATCTGGCCCTCTATCTCTTGGAGATGGCTTCGGTGCTGGCCTTTGCTTGCACACGGTGCTGCTACTACGGCAAGAACTGCGGCATGGGTTACGGCAAACTGTCCGCTCTTTTGTTCAAGAAGCGAGCAGAGGAGGAATTTCACAAGGCCACGTCCCACAAGGTGGCGGGAATACTCTTGCTTGTCACTTTTCCGCTGCCTATCCTGGGCGGCATCGCTTCGCTGATAGTGGGGTTTTCACTCTACCGGCTACTCCTGTTCCTGACCCTGATCGGCCTGACGGTCGTTGGCTTTGTGACCCGCCCCAGGCTGGTGTGTGGACACTGCAAACAGGCGGAGAGCGGCCGTTGTATGATGGCCCCACGGAAGAAGGAGTGACAAATGACTGAGCAAGAACTGCACGAAAAAGGATGGGAGTGTTTCCCCTGGTGGTGGATTCTGTCGGAGAACCTATTTATGCTTGTCCCCTGGGTCATCGGCTTCGCCGTGATGTGGCCGCTGAAGGTCGCAGGGGTGCCGGTGGCTTCGCTGGGCTACGCGCTGCTTATCCTGATCACCGTCGGCTGGCTGCTGAAGGTGCACAACTGCTCCACCTGCTACTACTACGACAAATGGTGCCACCTAGGCTGGGGCAAGTACGCCGCTCTCATATGCAAGAAGGACGCAGGCAACCCGGAGACGGGGATGAAACTAACGGTCGTCTACATGATCCTGCCCCTCATCCCAATCGTGGGCGCCATCGCCGTTATGCTGCTGCGCGGCTTCTCCTGGGCGCTGTTGGGCTGGATAGTCGTCTTCGTCATCCTGAATGGCGTGCAGTTCGCCGTCCTACGCCCCCAAGGCTGTGAACGGTGCAAGCGGCGCTACACCTGCCCCGGCAGCGCGGCGAAGTGAGGAAGCCCAGGGAGCGGGCCGCTTTGATGTCTGCTGCACACCGCCGCCCAGCGATGAAGTCGCCGGGCTACACAGCAGCGGGGGATCAATCCCCCTTAACTTGCCGCAAAGACCGTTTTCCCGCTGTGCTGCGGCGTAAGCCCGACTCGTCGGGCGCTGCTTCGTAGCACGGGCACTTCATGCCCGTGCGGGCCGCTTTGATGTCTGCTGCACACCACCACCCGGCGATGAAGTCGCCGGGCTACACAGCAGCGGGGGATCAATCCCCCTTACTTGCCGCAAAGACCGTTTTCCCGCTGTGTTGCGGCGTAAGCGCGACTCGTCGGGCGCCGCTT
>QMOC01000327.1 GCA_003648085.1 Chloroflexota bacterium | reverse complement strand
GAGAGGGAGGAGATTTCCTCGAGCGCCAGTTCGGTATAGGTGCGGACATAAGTGAGTGGGGTACGCAATTCGTGGCTCAGGACGGTGATGATCTGCTGTTTGAGTTGGTCGAACTCCGCTTCTGTGACCTCGCGGATGGCCTGGGCGCGCTTCAGCCGGGCGCGAACCACCACCAATAGTTCCTGGGCATCGAAAGGTTTAGTGATGTAATCCTCGGCCCCCAGGCCCTTTCCCTTCAACATCTCCTCTTTCTCCGTCTTGGCAGTCAGGAAGATGAAAGGAATGGGTACCCACTCCGGACGGGCACGGACCGCTTCATAGAGGGTATACCCGTCCATTCGGGGCATCATAATGTCCGCCACGATCAGGTCGGGGCGTATCTTCTCCATCACTTGCAGGGCCTGCACCCCGTCGGGGGCAGTAGAGACAATGTAACCAGCGGTCTCTAAAATATCCCGGATAGCCTCCAGGAGGATCTCGTGATCCTCCACGACCAAGATATGTTGTCCATTTGTGCGCCTGTCCCCAGTCCTCACCATAATATCCCACCTCCCAAGGTAGACGATCATACCAGATTCACCCCTCATCTCCCGATGCAGCGTCCAGCAGCAGCAGCCGTCGCCGATGGTAGCGGGCGAATGTTCCATCCATCCCCAGCACCCCCAGCACCGACTCGGGGCGGGCGGTGGCTCCTTCGCGGGCCGCCAGTTGCATCCCCAGCACCACCTCACCCCCCTCTGCCCGCTCCAGCCACAGACGCTCGATCAGTGGGCGCAGGTCATACCGCCGCCCACGGCGCTCCTGCGGCAGTTCCCCGGCTGCCAGCACCCGCTCAATACGCGCTTCGACTGCTTCCGCCGGCTCATCCCACTCGACCGTCACGCGGTACTCCGCCGCCACCACCTGCGTCTGCAGCGCCGGCTCTCGCGGTTTCACAACGCGCACCTGACGCACGGTCAGTCCCTCCGGCAGCACTGGCACCAGTCTCTTGACGAAATCCTCCACCACTCCCCTGCTCCCCTGCTCCTCTGCTCCTCTGCTCCCCTGCTCCTCTGCTCCTCTGCTCCCCTGCTCCTGTGCTCCTCTGCTTCTTTTCGGCTCCTCCAGCCAGATGTCCAGCAACTCCGCCTCGCCGGTGTGACCCAGTGGTAAAGCAGCCGCCAGTTGCAACTTGGGCCGTGGGTTAAATCCGCCGGAGTAGGCCAGGGAGATTCCGGCCCGGCGCAAGGCCCGCTCCCACGCCCGCATCAAGTCCAGATGCGAGGTGTATTTGATGGGGCCACCTTTGGCAAATGTGATACGCAAGCGATGAACGCTCGTTGACATACCGTTTTAGGCCCAAAAGTTTCAGGTTTCACGTTCCTCAACTCAAAACATTGGTTAGCGCGCATAAGCGTTGGGTCAAGGACAAGATGCCATCTTGTCGCACATCCACCCCAGAGCCTATGCACGCCAACAAACGTTGAAACGTGAAACCTGAAACTGCACACGAGTCAAAACTCGATCACAAACCGTCCATCCTTGTACAACAACTCCTCATCTACCCAGATCTCACCCCCATCCCGGAGGTCGCAGATCATGTCCCAATGGATCGCCGACTCATTCTTGCTGCCCGTCTCGGGATAGCCTGCGCCCAGCGCCATATGGAAACTGCCGCTGATCTTCTCGTCGAACAAAATCTGGCGTGTGAAACGGGTGATGCCCGCGTTGGTACCGATGGCGAACTCCCCCACGCGCCGTGAGCCCTCGTCGGTATCGAGCGTCTTGAGCAGAAAATCCTCGTTCTTCTCGGCGTGCGCCTTCACCACCCGACCGTTCTCGAACCATAGCCGCACCCCCATCACCTCTCGCCCCCGGTAGATGGCCGGATATGAGAAGTAGACGTGCCCCTCGACGCTGTCCTCCACCGGCCCGGTGAAGACCTCGCCGTCCGGCATATTCTCGTGCCCATCGCAGTTAATGAAGACGCGACCGGCGATGCTCAGGTGCAGGTCGGTCTCCGGGCCGATGACGTGCACCCGCTCCTTGCCCTTGAGCCAATCCACGATTTTCTGCTGCTGCGCTGAGAAGCGTTGCCAGTAACCCACCGGGTCGTCCATGTCCGGCAGGCAAGCACCGTAGACGAAATCCTCATATTCGCTCAGACTCATCTCGGCGTCCTGGGCGTAGGCGTTGGTGGGGAATAGCGTGCCCGTCCAGCGCAACTCGCCCGAAGCGGAGCGGCGCATAAAGATCTTCATTAACTCGGTATGGGCCTGGTCGCGCAACACCATCCTGGCGGGGTCCACATTGCTCAGCGCTTTGGTATTCTCCGCGCCCATAATCGTGATGCGCACGTCGTAGGTCTCGAGGATTAACTTGAGCGGTTCGGGAACGTATTGCAATTGCTCATCCGAGCCATAGCGGAACAGCAACTCGTCCGTGCCGGGCAGGAAAGCCAGTAACAACGGGTGCCCTCCTGCCTGCAACACCTTGGCATATACCGCTTTGAGCAATGGCTCGGCCAGGGTGCTTCCCTGCACCAGCACCTTGTCACCCGGCCGCACCGCGACAGAGTAGTTGACCAGGACGTCGGCCAGTTTCTCAACTCGTGGGTCTGTCATTATATTTATTTTCTCCTTGTCCGAATGATGGTGCGTAATTGGGGGTGGCGACGGCGCCAGAGCCACCACGCGCCTGCGCCTAGGGCGAGGGTCAGCAAGCCCAGGCCGGCGGCAGCAATGGCGACTGTCTTCGGCTCCATCCCCGGCATCACCGCGCCGCGCAAGCCGGCCTCGGCCCCGTATTCGGCGAACAGGCGGCCCCATTTGGTCTTCAGCGCCGCCTCCACTCGTTTGCGCCCCACGAAGGGGTACCAGTAGACGTTGTGGTAGAAATTGCTGGCGAAGTAGGACCAGGGGACCAGCGGGCTGCGCAGCAAGAGCGGCTCCAGCGGGTGGAGGAAGCCGTGATAGATGAGTTTCTGCCCCCGACTGGCGAAGGTGTCCTCCTGGATGAAGCCCCAGTTCTGGGCCATCACCCAGTCCCGATCCTCGCCTACGATTTCGATCTGCTCCGGGTCGCCCACCCCCAGTCCCATCTCGTGGGCGATGCGGATGAAGGGGATAGAAAGGGGGTCGAAGCCCTGAAGGTGGGCGGAGATGGCATCAATTGCCACCTGATCGGCTGAGGCCAGGATGACGTCCTTCTCGTGCCAGCGCATTGCACGAGGGCCAGGGCCATCGCCGGCGAAGGTGCCATCCATCACAGCGAATAGGCCGGGGTGGATGTCATGCTGGATCATCAGCAGGTCCACCAGCGTCTCGTGAATGACGGAGTGAGTCCAGTGGCGCTTGGTGCCCAGAAGTCCTCCGAAGGCGTTTTTCATCGCGCCGGTCACCTGTGTGAAGACATGAGTCTTTATTGTCGGCAATTGGATGATATTCCGCCCGATGAGAATCTCGGGAATGTACAACCCCTCGGGGTAGACCTGGTCCAGCACCAGAAAAGGCCGCTTAGGCTCGTAGCGCACCCAGTTGTACTGCGGCTCGTAGAGGTGGACGTTGCGCAGGCCATACTTTTCGACGACGTATTTGTGCTTGTTGTTGCGCTCGCCCACATAGGCGTCCACGACGACGGTGTTGTTCTGAGCGGCAATGAGGTCCCGGTATCCAGCAGCCAGCAGTGCCCGGATCACCCCTTCCAGTTGCCAGGGAGCGGTCGAGCAGGCCGGGTACCAGGTCTGCCAGGAGATGTTGATTTTGAGAATGGTCTCTTTGTCCTGGGGCAGGGCCTCCCGGAAACCCGCCAGTTCCATCAGACGAGCGTAGTCCTCCAGCACCGTCTCTGGTCTGGTTCTAAGGACTGCTACTCTACCCCGGCCGGGGAATTCACTATTCATCATCCCTCCACAAGTGCACCGTCTGCGCTTAAAGTGCCTGTACCGCCGCTTCTGTCATTGCCGACCCCCTGGCGGCAATTGTATCATAGACCGGAGGGGGCGTCAACCATCCTCGGCGACGGGATTCCGCAGCGGGCCGCTTTGATGTCCGCTGCACACCACCGCCCGGCGATGAAGTCGCCGGGCTACACAGCAGCGGGGGATCAATCCCCCTTACTTGCCGCAAAGACCGTTTTCCCGCTGTGTTGCGGCGT
>QMOC01000326.1 GCA_003648085.1 Chloroflexota bacterium | reverse complement strand
CCTGGTACAGGGCCAACTCCTCGTCGCTCAGGGCCAGCCTGGCCAGTTCGGCGATATGTTCGACCTCTTCTCGACTTAGTTTCATCGCACCCTCCCAAGCGATTATCCTCTCCGGGGCGATTATAGCATCTTTGGGGAAGGGGGGCAACTGAACCCTTCTGCCGCGTGGGGGGTTGCGGGATGCGCCAATCGTGATATACTCTCCGTCGCACGTAAGGTCGGTGGAGGCGGGTTTCCACATACTCAGAGGCGTGGGATGAAACGGGTGAGCAAAATCTGGCGTAGCGCCTGGCCAGTGGGGGTACTGGCGCTATTGTGTGTGGCGTTCTGCTGGGACATGCTGTGGCTCCCCGCCGGCCGCATCATCGCAGGCAACGATCTGGCCAATATGTTCCTCCCCTGGCTTCGCTTTGCCGTTTCCTCCATCCGGCAAGGTCAGTTCCCCTTGTGGAACCCCTACCTCTTTTCGGGTCAGCCCTTCGTCGCCAACCCCCAACCGGCGTTGTTCTATCCCCCGACCTGGCCGGCGCTGCTGATGCCGGTCACCAGGGCGCTGGGCCTGATCATCGTGCTGCACCTGTGGCTGGCCGGTGCCGGGATGTACGCCTGGCTGCGCTCAGAGGGGGCCTCGGCTGCGGGAGCACTGTTCGGCGGGGCCATCTTTGCCTTCAGCGGCTACTTCTTCGTGCGCGTGCGCGCCGGTCACCTGGGGGTCATCACCACCGGGGCTTGGCTGCCGCTCGTGCTGTGGGCCTGCCGCCGCGCTGTGGAGCGCCGTTCGTGGAGACTCGCCGTCGTGGGAGGGCTGCCGACCGGACTTTCGATCCTGGCGGGCCACACAGCCTCTTTCATCTATGTGGCATTGGGATTGGTCGCTTACGCCGCCTTCTGTGCCTGGGAGCACCGGAGAGAGGAGCGGTCGGTGCGGGCCTTGCTTCCCCTGGCCTGGACGGGCGTGATGCTGGTCGTCGGGGTGGCGCTGGCGGCGGTGCAACTCCTGCCGATGGCCGAGTTGGCGCTGCGCTCGACCCGCCAGGCCGCGCCTGGCTACGACTTCGCCGCCCGCTTCTCCTGGCCGCCGGGGTATCTGCTGACCCTGCTGGTGCCCAATTTCTTCGGCGAGCCGACGCACACCGGGTACTGGGGCGATGGGGTCTACGACGAGTTCATTTTCTACGTCGGTGTCCTGCCACTTCTCCTGGCGCTTCTAGGGCTGAGACTGCGCCACCGGCTGAAGCCGTTCCTGGTCGCGCTGGGACTGGGCGCGTTGCTGCTGGCCCTTGGGCGATACGGAGGGCTGCATCCCCTGTTCTACCGCTTCATTCCGCCGTTTCGGCTGGCGCGGGCACCGGCCCGCGCCGGGTTCCTCTTCACCCTTGCCGCTGCTGCACTGGCGGGCCTGACGTTGACGGCGCTCCAATCCTCCCCCGGTGAGGAGCGGGCGCGGCTCCTTTCGCCGCTGAGGTGGCCGCCGGTGTTGATCGTGGCGGGAGGGGCGCTGGCACTGGTCGTGGTCGGCTTTGCAGCCTTCGCCTGGGGGCGCGAAACGAACCCCGCCGCCGGGCGGCTGTGGCATCAGGCCAACCAGACGGCGCTGTTCCTGCTCTTCTTCCTCCTCTCGGTCGGTCTCCTGGCGGCCTGGCGCGACACTTCACGCCATCGCACCGGGCTGTGGCTACTGGCGCTGGGCCTGGTGGTGTTGGATCTGTGGACCTTCGGCGGCAGCATAGTGGAGGTCGTGGACGTGCAGGAGAGCGGTTATTGGCGCGTCGTGGCCCAGGCCGTGGCCGACCCCCAGGCTGCGCGGGTGCTCCCTTGGGGGCTGAGCGAGTTCGAGCAGAATGGGGGTATGGCCTTCGGGCTGCGCAGCGTCTTCGGCTACGACCCGCTGATAATGCAGCGCTACGAGGAATTCATCACCTCGCGGCCTGACCCCCGCGCACGCACCTATGACCTCTTGAACGCGGGTTATCTGATCACCACGGCCCCGCAGGAGTTCCCCGACGAGCCCGATGCCCCCCGGCTGCTGCTGGAGCAGGACGGCGTCTACGTTTACGAGCGGCCCGCTGCGCTTCCACGGGCCTGGGTCGCGCCGCAGATCGAAGTCCTGGACGATACGGACAGCCTGGCCCGCATCCACGAAGCGGACTTCGACCCGCGCACGACGGCGCTGGCGGACTCGGCACTCGATTGCGATCCAGCGCCGTCCGTTCACGGCGACGCCGGCGATGTGGAAATTCTGCGTTACGATGGGAACCGCATCGAGGCGCGAGTACGGAGCGAAGGCGGGCTGTTGGTTTTCAGCGAGATTTACTACCCCGGCTGGCGGGCCACGATTGATGGCGACCCTGCCCGTCTGGTGCGGGCCGATTACGTACTGCGGGCGCTCTGTGTGCCGCCGGGCGAGCATCGCATTGTGCTGGTGTACGACCCGCCACTGTTGAAGATCGGCCTGGCGGTCACAAGCCTAGCACTATTGTCCGTTGTTGGCGTTGCCCTTTGGAATCACCGGCGGTGTGGAGGCGCAACATGACCACTGAGGTTAGATTCGCCCTCGGCGCAAAGCAAGATCGGAGGCCCGGCTTCAGCCGGGAGAACCCCGATGAATCGAGGCCTCCGGCGCGTTTTGTACCGTCTACGAGGCTCGATCCCCTCGCCCTGCGGGCCGATTTCCCCATCTTGGCCCGGGAGGTGCACGGCAAGCCGTTGGCCTACCTGGATAACGCCGCCTCGACGCAGAAGCCACAGGCGGTGATCGAGACGCTGAGCGAGTTCTACCGCACCCACTACGCCAACATCCACCGGGGGGTGCACACGCTCAGCGAGGAGGCGACTCTGGCCTATGAGGAAGCGCGGGACAAGGTCGCCGCCTTCATCAACGCTCCCGACCGAAGCGGTGTGATCTTCGTCCGCAACGCGACGGAAGCGATCAACCTGGTGGCCTATACCTGGGGCCGGGCCAGTGTGGGGCCGGGCGACCGGGTCGTCGTCACCGAGATGGAGCATCACAGCAACCTGGTGCCCTGGCAGTTGCTCACGCAGGAGGTAGGGGCCGAACTGACCCACGTGCGCGTGACTGACGAAGGACGTCTCGATCTGGAATCCCTCGACCATCTGCTGCAAGGCCCGGTCAAATTGGTCGCTTTCACCCACGTCTCCAACGTGCTGGGGACGGTGAACCCGGCGCGGGAGATCGTCGCCCGGGCGCACGCGGCCGGTGCGCGGGTGCTGGTGGATGCGGCGCAGAGCGTGCCTCACCTGCCGATGGACGTCGAGGCGCTGGACTGCGACTTCTTGGCCTTCTCCGGTCACAAGATGTGTGGGCCGACAGGCGTCGGTGTGCTCTACGGACGCCCGGAACTGCTGGAGGAGATGCCGCCTTTCCTCACCGGCGGCGGGATGATCCGGCGGGTGACGCGCACAGAGGCGACCTGGAACGACCTGCCCTGGAAATTCGAGGCCGGTACTTCGGCCATCGCCGAGGCGGTGGGGTTAGGCGTGGCGGTGGATTACCTGAGCGCGGTGGGGATGGAAGCGGTGTGGGCCCACGAGCGAGAGTTGACGGCCTATGCATTGGAGTGCCTGGCAGAGATGCCGGAGGTGCGCGTGATCGGACCGCCGGCCGGGGAGCGGAGCGGGGTGGTCGCCTTCACCGTTGAGGGCATCCATCCCCACGATCTGGCACAGGTGCTCGACGGGGAAGGCGTCGCCATCCGAGCCGGTCACCACTGCGCCCAGCCGCTCCACGCTCGTTTCGGGCTGGAGGCCACAGCGCGGGCCAGTTTCTACCTCTACAACGCTCGTGAGGAGGTGGATCGGTTGGTGGAAGGAATCAAGAAAGCGCAAGACTTGTTCATAAGGAGGCCGGGTGGATAACCTGTATCGTGAGCACATCCTCGATCACTATCACCATCCCCGCAACAAGGGCACGCTGGAGAATGCCGACATCTCCTGCGAGTTGGACAACCCTGTTTGCGGCGATGTGGTGCGGCTTGATGTCCGGCTGGAGGACGGACGGGTGAGCGAGGCGCGGTTTGACGGTCGGGGCTGCGTGATCAGCATGGCCTCGGCCTCGATGTTGACCGAGGAGATTCGGGGTAAGACGGTGGAGGAATTGAAGGCGCTGCGGGACGAGGAT
>QMOC01000325.1 GCA_003648085.1 Chloroflexota bacterium | reverse complement strand
GGGCGGGTGATGCCGCCGATGGGGGTGGGACGCTGGAGACCCATATCCCGAGTAAGGTCACTGGCGGTAAGGACGATGTTCTGAATCTGGGCTGTGGTCTGATCGGCGTCAGAATCCACCGCGTCATCCATATCTTGATCCTGCAAGGTGATGCTCCAACCGGCGGGGATGTTAGAGAACTGGATGCAGTAGGTGCCGGGCAGCAGATCGGTGAAGAGGTAGAAACCATCGTTGTCGGTTGTATCCGTCTGTATGATGTTGCCCGTGCAATCACCGTTGTCGTACAAGGCTGCATCAATATCCGGCACCCCTTCCTCGCCTGCATCCTGGATGCCGTCCTTATCAACATCGTGCCAGACGTAGCCACCCAACTCCAGTACCGGTACCTCGACGATGTTGATGGTGACCGCGTCGCTCACTTCGCTGAAGCCCCACCCCCAGTAGACCGTTACCGTCTGCGTTAGCAGGCCAGCGGTCATGAGCGTTCCAGTGACTGTCACCGTCACTGGCTGTGTGTCGTCCAAGTTCCCCTGCCATTCAACGACGTGCCAGGCCGGGCTGAGGCCCCCGATGCTGACCTCCCCGCTGCTGGCCGAGGCCACCACGTCGGTCACCACGGTGGACGGCAATGACTGTTGCAGCAACACCGCGCTTAACGCGCCACTGCTCGTCAACACTGCCTGGAAGGTCACTCGCTCGCCGGCTGCCGCTTCCGTCCGGTCAGCGGAGAGGGTCACGGCGCGTGCCGGCAGCAGGTAGACCGGTACGATAGGCCAGTAGGTGTTATTGCCCGCCGCGTCCAGCGCTGTGACCGAGACCATATTGAAACCCTGGTGTACTTCTAGCAGCAGGCTGAAGTCGCCACCGGCGGTGGGCGTGACCACCTCCCCATTGACCAACACCGTCACCTGACCGCTATCGTCGCTGGCGTTCCCTTGCACGGTGATGGTGGTTGTCGGCGCAGCCGTGGTGATGACCGTGTCCGTGTTGGGATAGGTCAGCATCAACGTTGGCGGTTGCGTGTCGCGCGGCCCCGATACCGCGTAGGCGCGGATGAGGTCGTCGCTGTTGCCGTTCTGGTCGCTGCTATGGGCCACCAGCAGGTAGTCTCCGGTCAGTGTCGTCGGGATGGTGAAGGTGAACGTGCCGTAGCCCGCCAAGTCAGGCGTTTGATCGAGTAGCGTGCTGCCGTTGGTGGCGGTCACCACCAAGTGCGTGGGGCCGTAACCGTAGACATCCAGTTGCCCCAGCCCCGGTTCTCCCGGCGTATAGTTGCCGTGATCGGTGGTCAGTTCCACCAGGTGTGCCCATCCCACATCGAACTGTGCCGCTGCGCCGGCCACCCGCCAGCCGCAGCAACACCCCGGTTCCACGTTCACCACCAGCCGGTGCGGGCCTACAAAGGTTGTGCTAAAAGCTCCGGTGACGGTGAAGACATTCAGACCCGGCTGTAAGTCCACCGTGCGGCTCACCGGCGGCGTGAGTAACAGCCCTCGCTCGCCATTTGGCGGCGCGATCCAGGCACTGAGCCGCAGGCCCTCAATGGGGACCTTTCCTTCATTGAAGAACTCGACCGTCGCTGCCAACTCATCCTCTGGCGCATAGCGCGGTTTGTCGAGAGTGACGCGCCGCGACGTGACCGTCCACCCGCGCACATCCACTGCGTAGGTGTATCTTTGCCCGTCGGCTTGCACCAGGAAGGTGTAACGTCCTGTGCGTAACTCTGCCGGTAAAGTATAGGAGAGCGGATAGTCACCGCTGAGCACTAGTCCCAGCCCCTCCTCCTCTGCAGGCGCCTGCCACATCAGGAAGCCAGCATCTTGCAGGGCCAACTCCATCGGCCCCATCACGATAACGTTACCCAGCGTGCCGGTGATGGTCGCCGTCAAGTAGATAGTGTCACCGGCGTTGTAGACCAGCCGGTCATGGGTCAGATAGACCCCGTGACTGGGATCAACCACCTCTACCGGCAGACTGTCGATCATAATGATACGGTGGCCGTTTTCCGAGGGTGTGTAGGCCAGTGTCACGCTGGCACGCCCGGCCTCGGTGGCGGTGAAGGTAAAGGTATGTTGTACCACCTGCCCGGACGGCACGGTCACGGTGACGTAGTCCTCAGCGCCCAGGTAACGCAGCGAAAGATTGTAGTCGCCGCTCAAGCCGGCGCTCTCGGTCAGCGTGGTGGTCAGGTGGATAACGTCGCCGGGCAGATACCAGGGCCGGTCGAGCGCGATGCCCAATGCCACGTCTACCCCGGTCACATCCAGGGTAAAGGGTTGCCCTTGCCCATCCACGCTGACTTCTCCCACGTAACTCCCGGCCGGTATATCCGCCGGGACGCTCAGTGTGAAGACGTAGGTTTGCGTCAGCGCGTCCGTCAGCGTGACCACTGTCTGTTGCAGCAGATCGAACGCCTGCCAGCCGACGATGACCGGCCCGGCCATCCCCTCATTGCGCAGCGTCAGCGTGCCGGTGAGCACCTCTCCGGCCCCCACCGGCTGCGGTGATAGTTCCAGGCCGGAGATCGTGGCTTCAGGCTGCTCCGGCGCGTCGGCTTCCACGGCCCACAACGTGATCTCCTGGCTGGCTAACTCGTGGCCCAGGGCGTCATACAACGCTACGCGCACTTGGTGCGCGCCGGGGGGCAGTTCCAGCGGCAGTTCGCCGGCGTACACCTGACCGGGCAAGATCACCAGCGATCGGGTGTAAGTGTAGAGCGCCGCGCTGTGCACGGTGGCGCTCAGTTCCACCGCGACCGGCAGCGGCCCTGCTCCGGTGAGCGTGAAAGGCAGCGTCACCGACCCCGCGCGCACCTTGGCCTCGTCGCCGCCCAACGCCAGGGTCACTATCTCGCCCTGGGTGATGGCCTGGGTGAGGGTGAGCGCGACGTCGCCGGAGAGGGTCACCACGAGCGGCGTATCTTCTGTGATCGCCAGCGTGGCCTGGAGCAAACTCGCCGCGCCGCTTTCCAGCGTGGCGGTACGGGTCATCTGCCCGGCGAAGTCGGCTGCCAGCGCGACCGAGACCACGCCAGTGTTGGTCACGGCTAGTGAAACGCTGAAGGGGGCGTGGCCCACTAATTCTGGCGCTTCCAGAGTCGCTTCCACCTGCGGCGCGCTCACCAGCACCTGCTCGATGACTTCGGCGGCACCGGCTGTGGCGACCAGGATGACGTCCGCCGTGGCGGTCAAGGTGGTCGAGTAAGCTGCGCCTTCACCCGGTGCTAGCGTGAACGTGTCCGCGAGCAGCGTTTCCTCGCCGGCGGTCACCGTTAGCGGGAGGGTGGCCGTCAGCACGGCAGTGTTGGTCACCCGGCCGGAGACCTGGATGGTCTGGCCGGGGCGATAGAACTCCTGGTCTGTCTCCAGAGTCAGAGCGGTATCAGCGGGAAAGATGTAAAAGGGATAACGTGAAGTAGCCAGCGTCTGGGAGATCTCGGAACGCAAGTCAGCCGCCAGCCAGTACTTGCCGGGTTGCAACGTCCCCACCGTTTCGCTGATCGCTTGCGTCGTGGCCGTGTGTACTGCCACGTCTCGCTGCCACAGTGTTTGGACAGGACTGTCCAGGACGAGGGCAAAGTAGATGTCATCGTTGCCGTTGCGATTGTCCACCCACACGGCGTAGGCATTCCCGTTCGCCGCCCCCCCCGGCGGCCGGGTGGCAAAGTAGATGTCACTGTAGTTGTTGCCATTGCGATAGTCCACCCACACGGCATAGGCATTCCCGTCCGCGTCTACGGCGATGGAGGGGCCCCACTGGCCGGCCGTCCCGGTGTCGTCGTTGACCTTGATGTTGGCGCTCCACGTGCCCCCCGCCGGCCGGGTGGCGAGGTAGATGTCACCGTAGTCGTTGCGCTCGTCCTCCCACACGGCGTAGGCGTTCCCGTCCGCGTCTACGGCGATGGAGGGGCTCCATTGGTCGGCCGTCCCGGTGTCGTCGTTGACCTTGATGTTGGGGCCCCACGTGCCCCCCGCCGGCCGGTAGGCAAAGTAAATGTCAGTGAATTTGTCAATGTAGTTGGCGTTGCGATAGTCCTCCCACACGACGTAGGCGTTCCCGTCCGCATCTACTGCGATGGAGGGGTCAGTCTGCCAGTTCTCCCCCCCGGGGTCGTCGTTGACCTTGATGTTGGGGCCCCACGTGCC
>QMOC01000324.1 GCA_003648085.1 Chloroflexota bacterium | reverse complement strand
GTAGTGCTGGCCGATTGGACCCGCTGGATGGGGGAGAGACGATAGATATCAGTATGAGAGACACTTTTCGCGTCTTCTGGGAGGCGCTGAAAGACTTCTGGGACGAGTTGTTCCTTCTGGCGCTGATGAATATTGTTACTGTGCTGCTAGCGATTCCGGTGGTCACGCTGCCGCCGGCGTTGGCCGGGCTGTGGAATACGGCGAATCGGGTGGCACAGGGCAGGGCCATCGGTTGGAGCGACTACTTCGCGGGCTTCCGGCACTACTTTTGGAAGGCGTGGGGGCTGGCACTGCTCAATATTCTGGTGGCCATCATCGTGCTCACCAACATTCGCTTCTACACAGCGGGCAACGCGCCGTTCGCGATCAATCCCACCGTGAGTCTCTGGATTCGTGCGTTCTGGGTGGCAGTGGGGTTTCTGTGGCTGATCTTGCAGATGTATCCCATGGCGTTGCTGCTGGAACAGGAGGATCAGCGGCTGCGGGTGGCCCTGCGCAACACAGGCGTGCTCTTCATCGCCAACCCGGGCTTTACGCTCGTGTTGGCGTTGTTGCTGCTGATCGTGGGCGTCATCAGCACATTTCTCCCAATGCTGTGGTTTCTGGTCACGCCGGCACTCCTCGCCGTCGTGTGCAACAAGGCCGTGCTGCACTTGCTGGAGCCGTACCGCAAAGGGGATTAGCCCTGTTCTCAAGGCCAAACGGAGTCGAGGACGCGCACCTGCGCCAGGAGTATCCCTGCCAGCATCAGCCCGCAGCCCAGGGACTGCCGGGCCGTCAGCGTCTCGCCCAGGAGAAGCCAGCCAAAGAGCGCAGCGAAAACGGCCTCCAGGCTCATAATGACGGCGGCGTCGGTCGCGGGTGCCCGCCGCTGCCCCACCACCTGAAGCGTGAAACCTAGACCCACCGAAAGCACGCCGTTATAAACCACCGCCCACCAGGCGGCGGCTAAACCGTCCAGTGTGTGGGCCTCCATCCCCAGTCCCAACACTGTGCTAAGCAGCCCGCAGACGAGGTACTGCACCAGCGCCAGCCGCAATACGTCCACCCGTGACGCAAGCCGGCCGATGAGGATGACATGCAGCGCCCACAACATCGCCCCGGCCAGTTCCAGGCCGTCGCCGGGGGCCAGCGTGAGCCGCCCCACCCCGCTCAGCAGGAACAGACCCGCCGCCGCCAGCAGCGATGCACCCCAGGCAAACCAGCGCGGCCACTGCCGCCACACCAGCGCCAGGAACAGCGGCACCAGGACGACGTACAATCCGGTGATGAAGCCCGCCTTGCCCGCCGTGGTGAACCGAAGACCTGCCTGCTGGAGATTGGCTGCACCGAACAGAAGCAGTCCGGCCAGCGCCCCACCTCGCAACTCGAGCCGGGTCAGGGCCCGCAAGCGGTGCCCCACCAGCGGCAGCAGCGTGAGCGCGCCCAGCACGAAACGGGTGCCGGTGTAGAAGAAAGGACCGAGATATGCCGCCGCCACCCGCTGCGCCACGAAACTACTACCCCACACAACGGCGACGGCAAGCAACGTCAGGTCTGCCCTGAGCCGCTCGCCACCAATCTCCAATCTCTAACCTCCGACTCTAACCTCCAATCACTCGTACCGCAGCGCGTCAATCGGGTTCAGGAGCGAGGCCCGCCGGGCCGGGTAGATGCCGAAGAAGAGCCCCACCGCCGCCGAGAAGGTCGTCGCGAGAAGCACCGCCTGAGGTGAGACGACGGCGCGGAAGTCCTCGATCAGCACGGAGATAACCTCCGCTCCCAGCACCCCTACGCCAATGCCCACGATGCCCCCGACGAGCGAGAGCGTCATCGCCTCGATAAGGAACTGCCATAGGATGTCCCGTCGCCGCGCCCCCACCGCTTTGCGCAACCCGATCTCCCGCGTGCGCTCCGTCACCGAGACCAGCATGATGTTCATGATCCCGATGCCGCCCACCAGCAGACTGATGCCCGCGATCGCGCCTAGGAAAATCGTCAGCACGCTGGTGATCTGGCCGAAGACGTTGAGGATGTCCGACTGGCTGACGATGGAGAAGTCGTCCTCGTCGGCGAAGGCGATGCCGTGCCGCTCGCGCAGGATGGTCGCAATCTGCTCCGAAGCCGCCTCCATACGGTCCTCGCTGACCGCCTTGACCATGATGAGTGAGACGAGATACTCGCCCGAGCGGCTGCGCGAGGGGAAGAGGCGGGTCTGTGCCGTCGTCAAAGGCACCAGGACGCGATTGTCCACGTCGCCGAACTCCGAGCCCCCCTTCTCCTCCATCACGCCGATGACGCGGAAGGGGACGCCGTTGATCTTGACCGTCTGCTCCAGCGGGTATGGATTATCGGGGAAAAGATCCTCGACGACGGTCCGACCCAGGACAGCGACCCGTGCCCGGCTGTTGAGGTCCTCTTGGTCAATGAACTCCCCCATTTCCGGGAACCAGTTGCGCACCTCGGCGAAGCCAGAGGTGACACCTATCACTTGAGCAGCCGTATTCCGGCTCCCGGTGGCGACCACGGCCGAGCACAGCACCTGGGGGGAAACAGCAGCCACGTCAGGGGCACGGATGGGATCGCGCAGCGCCTCCGCATCCCCGTTGGTCAATTCGGCGGTTGCCGTACTCATACCGGGCATCCCCCCTTGATCCAACGTGCCGGGGAAGACGAAGAGTAAGTTGGTGCCGATGCCCTGAAACTGGGTCGTGATGTAGAGTGAGACCCCCTCGCCCACCGACATCAGGGCGATGACCGCGCCGACGCCGATGATGATGCCCAACATCGTCAACGCGGCCCGCAACTTGTTGGCCGCCAGGGCGCGGAAGGCCAGCCGCACGCTTTCCAAAATGCTCATACCCCTTCACCTCCCGCCGCCAGCAGCGGTTCCGCTACCATTTCATTGCGGGTGATGCGCCCGTCGTGCAGATGCACAATCCGCTGCGTGTGGCGCGCAATCGTCGGATCGTGCGTCACCAGTACCACCGTGAGGCCACGCTCGCGGTTCAACCTCTGCAACACCGCCATCACCTCCGCCCCCGACTTGCTGTCTAGATTGCCCGTCGGCTCGTCCGCCAGAATGATAGCCGGGTCGTTCACCAGCGCCCGCGCGATCGCTACCCGCTGCTGTTCGCCTCCCGAGAGTTCTGTCGGTGCGTGTTCCATGCGATCCACCAACCCCACCACTTCCAATGCTCGTCGTGCCCGTTCTCGCCGCTCGGCCCGCCCTACCCCGGCGTAAATCAGCGGGAGCATCACGTTCTCGAAGGCGCTCGTGCGCGCCAGCAGGTTGAAGGTCTGGAAGACGAAGCCGATCTTGCGGTTGCGGATGGCCGCCAGTTGGTCGTCGTTAAGGCGGCCGACATCTTTCCCTTCCAGAAGGTACGTGCCCGAGGAAGGCTGGTCGAGGCAGCCGATGATGTTCATCAGCGTGGACTTGCCGGAGCCGGAGGGGCCCATAACGGCCAGCATCTCTCCTCTCTCCACCTCCAGCGAGACGCCGCGTAGAGCGTGTACCTTCACCTGGCCCATCTGGTACACCTTGGTGATGTCCTGGAGTTCTATGACTGACGATGCCATTGACGCCCCCTCGTCAATTCCTGACCGGAGTCTGGCGAATTTTGGAGCCCCCACGTTTGCGGTATGACACTGATGAACCGCAAGATATGGGGGTCGTAGTGGCGACTTCAGTCGCTCTGACCTCGCTTTGAACGACTGAAGTCGTTACTACGAGCAAAATTCGCCGGTGTCCATTCCTGAAATAATGCATGGGACAGGGTATCCGTTCACCGCCTCATTGGCCGGTGCAACGGATGGACAGCGGATAAACGGATGAGATGGCCGTCTTTATCATCATTGGCTCAGTGCGGCGATGTTGCCGCCGGACACTACGGGTGCCTCAATGTAAAGTTGCCGGACTCCGGAGCCAAGATGACCACATCCCCCTCAGAGAGGCCACTGAGCACTTGAGCACGCCCCTCGTACCGCACTCCCAACTCCACGTCCACACGTTCAATGCCGTCCCCTGCCTGCCGGTGCACATAGGTCTGACCTGTGTCACGATCCACGTGCACTACCCAGGTGGGGATCATCAACACGTCGGTGAGTTCATCCACGACAATGGTCGCGTTGGCCGTCATATCAGCGCGGATAGGGGCATCGGTAG
>QMOC01000323.1 GCA_003648085.1 Chloroflexota bacterium | reverse complement strand
CGATGGACCACCTCTGGACCCCCTGGCGTATGCCCTACCTGCGAGGCGAAGAGGAAACGCCCGAAGGATGTCTCTTCTGCGTCAAGCCACGAGAGGACGACGCGGAGGTACACATCCTCCACCGAGGTCGGCTCTGCTACGTGATCCTCAATCGTTTCCCCTACAACAACGGCCACTTGATGGTCGTGCCTTACGTCCATGTGCCGTCGCTGGAGGGCCTGGACGCGGCTACGCTGGCCGAGTTGATGGCGCTGACGCAGTTGAGCCTGCGAGTGCTGCGGGTGGCCTACGAACCGCATGGTTTCAACGTCGGTGGGAACATGGGTGGGGCGGCGGGGGCGGGGGTGGCGGAGCACGTGCACCTGCACGTCGTGCCCCGCTGGGCGGGCGACACGAACTACGTGACCGTCGTCAGCCAGACGCGGGTCATCCCGGAGTGGCTGGACCAGACCTACAAGCGATTGCGGCCGCTGTTTGAGAAACTGGCTGACGGCGCTTGAGCGCACCATCGCGTTGCAGGAGGAGATAGAGGCACCGCATAAGGGGGTGGAAAGCGAGGTCGTGAGCGTTCAAAGAGCGTAGAGCGGTTTTGCTAACCGTCTGAGAAAACATATCAGCAGCAAGGAGGAAACGCCAATGTCCAACGATTCTCGTGAAGCCGTCATCGTTTCCGCCGTCCGCACGCCGGTCGGCAAATTCCAGGGCACGCTGGTGCCCCTCTCTGCCTCCGACCTGGGGGCGGTTGCGATCCGCGCTGCCGTCGAGCGGGCCGGGATTGACCCGGCCTCGGTTGACGAGGTGCTGATGGGCAACGTGGTGCTGGCCGGGCAGGGGCAGGCTCCCGCCCGCCAGGCGGCCATCAAAGCCGGGCTCCCCCCCACCGTCGGCGCCACCACGGTCAACAAAATCTGTGGCTCCGGCCTCAAGACGGTGATGCTGGCTGCGGCGATGATCGCCGCCGGCGACGGTGACATCTTTGTCGCCGGTGGAATGGAGAGTATGAACAATGGCCCCTACCTGCTTCACAAGGCTCGCTTTGGCTACCGCCTGGGCGACGGCAAACTGGTGGACGCGATGGTCTACGATGGGCTGTGGTGCGCCTTCCAGAACTGGCACATGGGCAATGCCGCTGAGTGGATCGCCCGCGAGTACAATCTCGCGCGGGAGGAACTGGACGAATATGCCTACAACAGCCATATGAAGGCCATCGCCGCCATTGACGAGGGCCGTTTCAAGGACGAGATTGTGCCTGTCGAAGTGCCGCAGCGTAAGGGGCCGCCGATTCTCTTCGACACCGACGAGGTTCCCCGACGGGACACCAGCCTGGAGAAGTTGGCCCGTCTCAAGCCCGCCTTCCAGCCTGACGGTGTTGTTACGGCGGGTAACTCCCCCGGCATCACCGACGGGGCCGCCGCGACGGTCGTGATGGCCCGCGAGAAGGCCGATGAATTAGGCATTCGGCCGCTGGCCCGCGTCGTGGCTTACGACCAGGCGGCGGTGGAGCCGCTCAAGATTTTTACCGCTCCTATCTTCGCCGTGCGCAGGCTGCTGGAGAAAACCGGCACCACCGTGGACGACTACGACCTCATCGAGATGAACGAGGCTTTCGCCGCCCAGTGCCTGGCCGATGGGCGGGAACTGGGATTGCCGTGGGAGAAGGTCAACGTCAACGGCGGGGCCATCGCGCTGGGTCACCCCATCGGCTGCTCCGGCACCCGCGTCCTCGTCACGCTCATCTACGCCCTGCGCCACCGGGGGTTGAAGCACGGCCTGGCCACCCTCTGCCTAGGCGGCGGAGAGGCGGTGGCGATGGCGATCGAATTGGAAAAGTGAAAGGAGGTTTGCAGGATGGAGATCGAACACATCGCTGTCATTGGTGCCGGTACGATGGGCCACGGCATCGCCCAGGTTTGCGCCACGACCGGCTACCAGGTCACCCTCATTGACATCGTGCCTGAGCAATTGGAACGGGCGTTGGCCTCAATCCGTAAGTCGGTGGAAAAACTGCACAGCAAGGGCCGCATCAGCGACGCGCAGCGGGAGGCGGCGCTGACGAACATCACCACCGCCGCCGAGGTCGCCGCCGCTGCCGAGGCCGATTTCGTCGTCGAAGCGGTGGTCGAGAATCTCGAAATCAAGAAGCGCGTCTTCGCCGAACTGGACGAATGTACCCGCCCCGAAGTCATCCTGGCAACCAATACCTCATCCATCTCTATCACCGAACTGGGGGCCGTCACCAACCGACCCGACAAGGTCATCGGCATGCACTTCATGAATCCGGTACCGCTGATGAAACTGGTCGAGGTTATCCGAGGGCTGGTGACCTCCGACGAGACGACGACCACCGTCGTCGCCCTGGCGAAGGAACTGGGCAAGACGCCGGTTGAGGCACAGGACTACCCCGGCTTCATCTCCAATCGCATTCTCTGCCCGATGATCAACGAAGCGATCTACGCACTGATGGAGGGGGTGGGCACACGGGAGGCGATTGACACGGTGATGAAATTGGGGATGAACCACCCGATGGGGCCACTGGAGTTGGCCGACTTGATTGGGCTGGACATCGTACTCAACGTGATGGAGGTGCTCCACGCTGGCCTGGGCGACGACAAGTACCGGCCCTGCCCACTGCTAAAGCGGATGGTGGCGGCGGGTCACCTCGGACGCAAGACAGGGCGTGGCTTCTACGAGTATAGTTAGGTCCTGGACACCGGCGATTTTGCTCGTAGTAACGACTTCAGTCGTTCAAAGCGAGGTCAGAGCGACTGAAGTCGCCACTACGACCCCCATATCGCATCCATAGCCACCCTACGACGCCGACGGTGACAGTCTCGATGAGCAGCAAGACCACGATGACTATGGCTACATCCATCCAGAAGCGCATCGGGAACAGGCGAATCAAAGTATCGGAGTAGGGGAAAATCCAGGTATCGCCTTCGAAGAAAATGCGGTGAAATGTGGTGAAGAATTCCCCCCAACTCAGCGCCATAAAAGCACCGACGGCTCCCAGTAATCCGAGGGTGAAAAGACTACCGCTCAGGAGCGCAGCAGGGACGCGCCAGCGTGTGCGGCCTGAGGTGAGCAGTGTTGCCGTCCCCCCAAGCAGTACCAATGCGGCGACGATGCCCGCGATCATTATCCTGTGGTACACCACCTGCACGTCGGCCATATGGCGCAACTCTCGCTCGTTGAAGGCAGGCTCACCATCAGGCAGGCGCAGATCAGCCAGGAGCGAGATGTCTGCGTTGGTCGCCAGATAATCCACGCAAGTTTCGGCCAGGCGGGTGCGTTCTGCTGTGGGGAGGCCGAAGGGGTCAGGTGGGAAGCCTGCCTGGCCGTATTCCCAGCGCACGAACCAGTGACCGGTCACAATGCGCAGGTCAGCCGCGATGAGAAGTACGGGCAGGGTCAGCACGAGCAGCCATTGGATCAGACAGGGCCATAGTTTATCGTTCATCAGTTCTCCTCATCATCACTCCTCACCCTTCCTCATAAAGTCGAGGACGAGCGCGTTGGTCATCAGTTCAATGGCGGCACGATCGTCGGTGAAGATGACTCCGCCAGGTTGTATGAAACGCAGGTTCGCCGCTGCCTGCAACGCCGTCGGGTACAGGAATTCGTCGCCTTCCAGGCCGGGCAGGTTGGTCAGCAGGTTACCGGCCTCGCTGGGCCGGACGGTGGCGACGACGATGGCGTTGAAACTGTTCGGCACGTCAATCACGTGGGCCGAGGGGAAGACCTGCAGCAGCGTCGCCAATATCGCCTCCACCAGCCGGTAGTCCTCCGGCGTGTGCCCGACGTTGACCGCGACTACCCCGTCGTCCGTGAGATGCTCGCGCACCTGGCGGAAGAACTCCACCGTCGTCAGGTGCGGGGGGATGTAGGGCAGCCGGTAGGCATCCACGCCGATGACGCTGTAGCGCTGCTCGGAATGGGCCAGGTAATAGCGCCCGTCGGCGACGATGACGTTGAGGTTAGGCTCACCCATCGCGAAGTACTCCCGCCCCACGCGCACGATCTCGGGATCAATCTCCACCCCGTCAATGGGCAGCGGCCCGTAGACGGCGGTGTACTGCCGGGCAATGGTGCCGGCGGCCAGCCCGATGAGCGCCACGCTCTTGACCCGGTCGGGGGTGTAAGGTGGGGGGT
>QMOC01000322.1 GCA_003648085.1 Chloroflexota bacterium | reverse complement strand
TCGTGTGGCGGAGATGCTGGGCATCGGCGTGGACGAGTTCGGCTTTTACACCGCCAGCGACGAGGAAATGACGCCGGTGGAGAGCGGAGTGCCGGGGGTCTTCCTGGCCGGGGTAGGTCTGGGGCCCCAGGACATCCCGGAGACGGTGGCGCAGGCCTCGGGTGCGGCGGCCAAGGTGCTGGCGTTATTCGAGGCAGCGAAGTCAATGAACAAGGACTGAAGTCGTTACTACAGAGGGGGATTATCTGTTCATCATCGCGCCAGAGGAGCCGGTTTTCGAGGGCTGATATGAGCCGTATTGGTGTCTTTGTCTGTCATTGTGGTATCAATATCGCGGGCACGGTAGACGTGGAGCGGGTGGCCGAGGAGATCGGTCAGCACCCGGAGGTCGTCCACGCCACAACTTACAGGTATATGTGCTCTGAGCCTGGTCAGCAGTTGATTAGGGATGCCATTGCAGAGCACGACCTGGATGGTGTAGTCGTCGCTGCCTGCTCGCCCCTTATGCACGAGACGACTTTCCGCCGGGCATCATCGGCGGCAGGGTTGAATCCCTACCGCTGCGAGATGGCCAACATCCGTGAGCAGTGCTCCTGGGTACACGAGCACGAGCCGGCCCGCGCCACGGAGAAGGCCATCGAGATCGTGCGCACCGTCGTCGAAAGGGTCAGGGGGGACGAGGAACTGGAGCCGTTCCGCCTGCCACTGACGAAGCGGGCGCTGGTCATCGGCGGGGGGATTGCCGGGATGGAGGCCGCGCTGGACATCGCCAATGCGGGGTATCCGGTGGTGCTGGTCGAGCGGGAGGATCATCTGGGCGGCAAGATGGCCCGGCTCAGCGGCACTTATCTCAATTTCACCGCCGCCCCGGATTTGCTGAGGCGCAAGATCGAGCAGGTCCTCAATCACCCCAACATTCAGGTGTTGACGGGTGCGCAAATAGTGGGGGTTGAAGGGTATGTCGGTAACTTCGAAGTGGCCGTTTCAGGTTTCAAGGTTTCAGGTTCTAGGATGACAAAATCCGAAACCTCCGATCTGAAATCTGAAACCTTTGAGGTGGGCGCGATCGTTGTGGCTACCGGCTGGGACCCCTATCCGTTGGAGCGGTTGCCCGAATACGGCGGTGGGGAGATACCGGACGTGGTGGATGGGCTGACGTTTGAGGGGATGCTACGGGATGAAGGGGGTATCCGACGTCCCTCTGACGGACAGGTGCCCCGCGAGGTGGTATTCGTCCAGTGCGCTGGTTCCCGTGATCCAGAGCGGGGCGTGCCCTACTGCTCCAAGGTCTGCTGCATGTACGTCGCCAAGCAGGCCATGATGTTCAGGGAGCGCGTGCCGGAGGGGCAGGCTTACGTTTTTTACATTGACATCCGCTCGGCGGGCAAGGGTTACGACGAGTACGTCCAGCAGGCGATGGAAGAGCACGATATTCTGTACCTGCGGGGCAAGGTGAGCAAGATCTTTACCCGCGATGGTAAGGTGGTCGTCTGGGGAGCCGACACGCTGAGCGGCAGGCCGGTGGAGGTGGCGGCCGATCTGGTAGTGCTGGCGACGCCGATGGCGCCCAGCCGTCGAGCCTTTGAGTTGGCCAAGATGTTACGCATCGGCATAGATCAGAACGGCTTTTTCAGCGAGGCGCATCCCAAGTTACGCCCGGTCGAAAGCCTGACGGCAGGGATATTCCTGGCCGGGGCGGCCCAGGGACCGAAAGACATCCCAGAGACGGTGTCACAGGCCAGCGGTGCGGCGGCCAAGGTGCTGAAATTGTTCTCGCAGGACGAGATGGTCCAGGAGCCGACCGTGGCTTACGTCATCAGGGAGTTGTGCTCGGCGTGTGGGGCGTGTGTGGAGGCCTGTCCCTATGACGCACGCTCGATCCATCCCGTGTGGCACATTGCCACTGTCAACGCGGCGCTGTGCCAGAACTGTGGGGCCTGTGTGGTGGCCTGTCCCAACAAAGCGAGCCGGATACACAACTGGACACCGGAGCAGATCCTGGCGATGGCGGATGTGGTGAGTTGGTAGATTGGGGAACTCGGTTTCTGTGACCGATGTACCATCTACCGATATAGTGAAACGGGGGATTGATAGGTTATGGAGAC
This sequence comes from Chloroflexota bacterium, assembly GCA_003648085.1. GTDB lineage: Bacteria > Chloroflexota > Anaerolineae > B4-G1 > B4-G1 > B30-G15. The sequence continues at coordinate 2,051 of QMOC01000322.1, read as the reverse complement.
TTCCTTTCTCGAGCGGGTAAACACCCTCAGTGGGCAGACCATACAACTATGTTACCACTGTCACAAGTGTACCGCCGGCTGTCCTGCCACTTTTGCGATGGAGTACGGGCCCGACCGCATCCTGCGCCTGATCCAGTTCGGGCAGCGGGAGCGGCTGCTGACCAGCAGGGACATCTGGCTCTGTCTGGAATGCGAGATGTGTGGCGCCCATTGCCCCAATGAGATTGACATCGGCGAGGTGATGATCGCGCTCAAGGAGATAGCGGAGGAGGCAGGCTATCGGGCGGAGGATTGTCAGCAGTTGCGCGAACTTCTGGCCGACTATTTGTTGCAGCGACCTGAGACGGTGATTGACGACCGGCTGTGCACCGGGATCACGCGCCTCAATCGCCTGAGTCAGACTATCGCGACCACGCACAACATTAGCGGCGATGACAACAGCAACCGTCTGATCTGGAGCCAGAACCTGGAGCGCATCCCGCCTGGGCTGGATAGGAAGCCAGGGGCCGAAATCGTCTACTTCGTTGGCTGCGTCGCCTCCCTTTTCCCTCGCAGTTACCGCGTGCCCCAATCGTTGACCTCCATCCTGGATGTGAGCGGTGTTGACTTCACCACACTGGGGGGGCAGGAGTGGTGTTGCGGCTATCCCCTGCTCTCAATGGGGCGGCTGGAGCAGGCCGAGACGTTGATTCAGCACAACGTCGCTCAGGTCAAGGAACTCGGTGTCTCCCGCGTCGTCATGACGTGTCCTTCCTGCTATCATATGTGGAAGTTCGTCTACCCCGAGGTTCTGGGGGAGGATATTGGCCTGGAGGTACTGCATGCCACAGAGTTATTGGACGAATTGATTAGGCAGGGGGCCATTGAATTGGGGGAAATAGACCTGCGGGTGACCTATCATGATCCGTGTGACTTGGGGCGCAAGAGCGGTGTCTTTGATGCGCCCCGCCGGGTGTTACAGAGCATCCCCGGCCTTACCTTTGTGGAGATGAGCAGTTCTGGGCGCATCTCTGAGTGCTGTGGCGGAGGAGGCAATCTGGAGAGTTTCGATCCGGACGTCGTCTCCGAGGTCTCGCTGCGCCGCGTTGACCGGGCCTGTGAGGTTGAGGCCCAGGTCATCACTTCCGCCTGTCAACAGTGCGAGCGCACGCTGACGGCAGCGGTACGTAAGCACAACGAGGCCCGCCGTGCCCGCATGCGCGTGATGGACGTAGCGGAGTTGGTGTGGAAGGCAATCAAGAAATGACCAATGACCAATGACCAAAGTATTGGCTGTTGTTCATTGACTTGAGGAGGTGGGGACATGACGGATGTCTGGGAGCAACTGGTGCGTTATCGTTACGTGAAGACCTTGCCCGGCGGTGGTCGCCTGTTGCTGCGCCCGCTATCGAAGGAAGACAAGGAAGGTCTGGTGAGCCTCTTCGCCCGGGCGACGAAGGAAGACCTGGAGTACTTCCGTAGCGATGCCAGCGACAGGGCCGTGGTGGAGAGTTGGGTGGATAATCTGGACCTGAAGTGCGTCTTTCCGCTGGTGGCTGTCGTGGACGGCAAGATTGTGGGGGACGCCACGCTACATTTCGGCGAGCGATACCACCGTCACATGGCCTGGGTACGCATCTTCCTGGATAGGGCTTACCGCCGCCAGGGGATCGGCACGCTGATGTTGCGTTGCTTGATTGACATCGCCCGGCGGATAGGGTTGCAGCAATTGTACGCCGAGATAGTGACTACTCAACCGCAGGTCATCAAAGCGTTTGAGGACCTGGGCTTCCGGCATGAGGTCACGTTGCGTGATTACTTTATGACGACCGAAGGGGAAACGCTCGATATGGCGATTCTGGTGCTACGGTTGGTTGACCATTCAGGCGAGTTCTAAGGCCCAGGAGGCGGCGTGACGACAGAGAACCCCGGGAACGGCAAAGATAAGGTCGGCGCGGTACTGGTCGTTGGAGGCGGCATAGGTGGTATGCAGGCGTCTCTGGACCTGGCGGAGGCCGGGTTCAAGGTTTACCTGCTTGAGAGGAAGCCGGCCATCGGGGGTGTGATGGCGC
>QMOC01000321.1 GCA_003648085.1 Chloroflexota bacterium | reverse complement strand
GTGCGGATGTCCAGCAATGCCGGCGGAGGGGGCGGCGGGATGGGCAAATAGGCCAGCGCCGGTTCATCCATCTCGGCGGCTGTCGCCCGGCAGGGTGCAGTAGAGGCGGCGGTCGGCTCGAGGCCCAGTTCATCTTCCAGCAGTTGGCGCAGCGTGGCGTACTGCTCTAGCGCCGCCTGGTCACGGCCCAGCAGGTGATAGAGGCGCATCAGTTCCCGGTGGGCTGCCTCGCGCAGCGGATCGGCGGCGGCCAGCCGTTGGGCGCAAGTCAACGCCTGCTCGTAGTCGCCCTGCTGTTTGTGCAGCGTGATCAGTCGCTCGAGCGCCCGCAGGTACAGTTCCCGCAGCCGCTCCCGTTCCAGGAGCGCCCAGTCGTCGTAGATGTCCTCCAGAAAATCGGCGCGATACAAGCGGATGCAAGAAGCAAGAGGCAAGAGGCAGGAAATATCGGCCCGATCTCTACATCCTGCTTCCTGCATCTTGCTCTCGAACTCCGCCACATCGAGCCAATCATCAGGATGGAGCACAAAGGTGACGGTATCGCGCTCCGCCACCAGGCGGTCGGCGGCGGGGCCGAGGGTGCGGCGGATCTGCCAGAGGGTGTGTGAGAGGGCACGGCGGGCGCGGTGGTCGGGACGATCAGGCCAGAAGGTGCCGGCCAGAAGGTCCCGTGGGAAGGAGCGGCCGTGGTGAACGATGAGATACGCCAGCAGTGAGCGCGCCTTTGGGGGGAATGGTATGGTGAGGGTCTCGTCACCCCAAACCAGTTCGAATGGACCGAAGAGGCGGACGTGCAGTTTCGGCAGGGCCATCATTACGACCTCGTTGGAGGTTTGGCCCAATTATACGGTTTTCTAGCCAATGCGCAATTAAGTTTTACGTTTCGCGCATCACCAATGTCATCAACACCGCCGCCGCCAGTGCCAGCGCCCCGCCAAAGAAGAACGGCGCGGACGGGGTCAGGTATCTCCACAACACTCCGGCGATGAGTGAGGCCGGAAAGTCGAGGATGCCCAGCACGGCGTTGTAGGTGCCGTAGGCCGTGCCGCGCAGTTCCTCCGGCACGATGTCGGCCACCATCGCCTTGGCTGTGCCGTAGGCCATCCCGTAGTAGACGCCGTAGATGGCGTAGAATACCCACACGTGCCAGCCTGTGCCCGCCAGCGCGAACCCGAAGTAGATGGCCGCGTAGACCAGCCAGCCGCCGATGATGAGCCGCCGCCGCCCGATGCGGTCGGAGAGGGAGCCGGCCGGGGTGCTGACCAGCGTGTAGACGACGTTGAAGGTGACCAGCATCCCCAGCACGCCGATGACGCTCAGCCCGCGCTCCTGCGCCCGCAGCACCAGGAAGGCGTCGGAGGAGTTGCCCAGGTCGAAGAGGCCGACGATGAGCATAAACAGGGCGAACCGCCGTCCCAGGCCGCGGAAGGAGATGCGAGGCCGTTCTCGCATCTTCGTCACCGGCACGTCCTGCGCACCGACTGCCAGCGAGAGGACGGCCAGGAAGGCCGGCACCAGGCTGATGAGCACCACCGTCTGGAAGGTGGAGCGGCTCAGTTCCATACTCCCGGCCTGTGCCAGCCAGACCACGCCCAGCGCGATGAGCAGTCCCAGGACGGCCCCACCGGTGTCGGCGGCGCGGTGGAAGCCGAAGGCCAGCCCCCGGTGGCGTTCGTCAATCGAATCGGCCACGAGCGCGTCGCGGGGGGCGGTGCGGATGCCCTTGCCCACCCGGTCGGCCCAGCGCACGCCGGCCACCGTGCCCCAGGAGTTGGCGAAGTAGAAGAACGGCTTGGCCAGGGCGGAGAGGGCGTAGCCTGCCACCGCCAGCCACTTGCGGGCGCGCAGTCGGTCGGAGAGCCAGCCGGAGAAGACTTTGAGCAGGCTGGCGGTCGCCTCGGCCACTCCCTCGATCAGGCCGATGATGTCGGTCTTCACCCCCAGCACGTTGGAGAGAAAGAGCGGGAGGATATTGATGACCATCTCGCTGGAGACGTCCATGAAGAAACTGGTCAGGCTGACGGCCCAGACGTTGCGGGGGAGGGATCGGAGGCTCGTATCGGATTTCGGTTTGGTTGTGTGCATGAGTTGCTCCTCAGGGTTGCGTGTTACGTGTTACGTGTTGCGTGTTGGCACCAGGCGTAGAGGGCGTCGTAGATGGCGAAGCCGTGGGCCAGCCGCTCCTCGTCAGGGATACCCAGGTAGTGGAAGCCCTGGGCGATAGCCCGCAGCCCCGGCGACTGGGGCGTGTAGTCCCGATCGGCGGTGTCGGCCCCGTGGACGATGTCGGCCAGCAGCCGCAGCGCCGGGTCGTCCAGGCCGTGCTCCTCGATCAATACCTCAAAGGTGCACTTCCCCTCCCGATGGTCGTACTGCCCCCGGCCTTTGGCATCGTAGGAGATGGCTCCCTCCCGCTCGGCCACCTCCAGCACCTCATCGGCCGGCACGAACAGCAACTCTGCCTCGGGGTCAATGAAGCGCTTGATGAGCCAGGGACAGGCGACGCGGTCCACTTTGACTTTCTCACGAGTTACCCACTTCATAGCCGGTTTCTCCTTCCCGTTTCAGGTTTTCAGGTTTCAGGCCGCACCAGGGTGGCGAAGATGAGGACGCAGACGACCAGCAGCACCGCAATCAGCGCGAAGGCCGGACCGTAGCCCCAGGCGGCCACCAACAGCCCGGCGACCATCGGGCCGGTCGAGTGGCCTACGTCCATCACGCTGGACAGTGCCCCTAACGACGCGCCGTAGGCGGCGGCGCGGCTCAGGTCTGAGACGAGCGCCGAGGTCGAGGCGGTCACCGCCGCCACGCCCAGCCCGAAGAGCGCGGTCAGCACCGCCATAGGCACCCAGGCGCGGGTCCAGGGCATAGCCGCCATCGCTGCCGCCCCCACTACCAGGCCAGCCACGATGGGCCACCTCCGCCCCCGGCGATCGGAGATGCGTCCCATCAGTGGCTTGGTCACCGCCGTCACCAGCACCTGCGCGGTGAAGAGCGGGCCGATGATGCTCGGCTCCCAGCCCAATCCCTTGAGATAGAGTGGCAGGAAAGTCTCCACCGCGCCGAAGGCGAAATACTGCGCCGCCTCCACTCCGCTGGTGAGCAGCAGTGCCCGGTTGGTGAGAATAAGATGCAGTTCACGCCGCATCGTCGCCCAGCGTGCGCCGGGCGCTTCTGGCTGCGCGGTCTGGTTCATCCGGGGCAGTTGGAGCGCGGCCAGCAGCGCCAGGAGGCCCGCCGCGCCGCAGCCCAGGTAGACCCAGCGGAAGTCCTCGCCGAAGATAAGCAAGCCCCCGGCGGTGGGGGCCAGGAAACGTCCGACCATCGTCGCGCTAGAGTACCAGCCCATGCGCTCACCGCGTCCCTCCCGGAACGTGTCGGCGACGGCGGCCAGCGCCACCGGGCCCAGCATCGCCGTCGCCAGCCCGTGGTAGACCCGCACCAGCACCAGGTGCCAGGGGGCGCGCACCGGCAGGTAGAGGAACGGGGCTGTGGCGAAGACGGCCATACTGAGCAGGATCACCCGCCGCCGGCCCCACAGGTCCGAGAGCAGGCCCGCCGGCAGGCTGGCGACGACACCCACGACGGTCGAAGCGGCGGCGATGAAGCCCAACGTCCCCTCGTCCACTCCCAGGCTGTGGATGAAGAGCGGCAGGGCGGGGTTCTTGCTCATCGTCGAGGAGAAGATGGCCAGCCCGCCCATCAGGCACAGCCACAGGAAAGGGGTCACGTTTGCTCCTCCAGCACCTCGGCCACCAACTCCGCCAGCCGTTCGCGGGCCTCGGCCAGCGCCGCCTCACCGGCCGGCGTGATGGTGTAGTACCTCCGCCGGTGCCCCTCCACCACGCGCTTCTCGCTGACCAGATACCCCGCCCGCTCCAGGCTATGCAGCGTGGGATAGAGCGTGCCAGGGCTGATCGTATATCCGTGACGGGCCAGTTCCTCCATCATCCACAGCCCGTAGATCGGCTGCCGACTTGCATGGTGGAGGACATGGATTTTGATGAAGCCCAGGAGAAGATCGCGCAACATTGTATCAGTTTCCGTTATCGGATGGCGATATTATAACCTGTTACTCACGGAAGTCAAGTTCGCCGTACATTGGGGATCGGGAGACTGGTGGGGATGGTTCAGAATGAGTTGACACTTTCTCACACGGCCCGC